>JAAWDB010000079.1 GCA_022793555.1 Bacilli bacterium | reverse complement strand
TCGTATCCAATATCTCACCCTATTCTATTTTACTATATTAATATCATATCTTGAAAAATCCTATTTGTCAAAGAGTTTTTTATGATATAATGACCTCAAGATAAGGAAGTGTTTTATGAAAACGGTTGTCAAAAGAAAAGTCAAAAAAACAGCCTATTATCTATTGGCTGGAATCGTTGCCATCTTTGTTATTTCCATTTTAGGAATTAACTACTATAACGATTATAAATATCAACAAACTTATGAATACAAACTAATTGCAAAAGGCTATACAAAAGAAGAAGCAAACAAACTAGAAGAAAAATTATCAGAAGAAAGATTAAATCAATTATTAAATCTAGACCAAAAAAATGAACAAATTCTCCCAATTTTAGAAGAAAAATATTACATTGAAAAAAATTTAGATCAATATCTAGCTTACTACAAAGAAAATCCAGATAAAAGTACTTATGATATTATTGCTATGGTAAATATTCATGCAAACTTAGATTGGTATGAAGAAATTATAGAAGCAGATACCTCCAAAGGAAATCTTTTATTGGTTAATAAATTTCACAAACTATCCGATTCTTATACCCCAGAAAATCTAACAAATGTAAGTAATTGGTATAGCTATGGTGAGCAAAAAATCACGAAAGAAGCTTATGATGCCTTTATTAATATGTATAATAAAGCATTAGAACAAGATATTAAATTAATTATCAATTCTAGCTATCGAAATTATGAATCACAAGAAATCACATACAACGACTTAAAAAAAACATTTGGTTCAAAACGTGCCGATGCCCAAGCTGCTCGTCCTGGACATTCAGAACATGAAACTGGCCTAGCTTTTGATATTTTCACACCAGGAAATACAGGGACAGGTAACTTCAAAGACTCACAAGCTTACATATGGTTAAAAGAACATGCTCACGAATTTGGTTTTATTGAACGTTATCCAGAAGGAAAAGAATACTTAACTGGTTATGCATTTGAATCATGGCACTGGAGATATGTAGGTATTCCCGTTGCTACCCAAATAGTAGAAGAACAAATTACCTTTGATGAATATTATGCTTACTACATTGAGAATCAAAATTGATTCTTTTTAATTGTTATAAAACTACTCTCTTCTCCATAAAAGTTAAACTTATGATAAAATGATCTTGGTGAATACAATGAATTTACATGACCAATTTTTTTTAATTACAATGATAACAATTATAATAACACGAATACTAGTTTATGTTTTTAATAAACCTAGTCCAACCATAAAAAATTTTAGAACTCACCATTGGATGTTCGGCTTAGCTTTTGTAATTTTACTTCTATGTCTATCCAATTTTTACACAAACTTATATTTATTTTCAATAAGTACTGGAATATTTTTAGATGAAATTGGCTTTATTATCCTAAGAGGTAAAACACATGAAGATAATTACAGCCCAAAATCTTTTATAATATTAATGGTTTTCATCCTTCTCTTATTTATTTTCAAAGAAAATATAGTTAATTTTTATCTAAAATCTATATAACAAAATTTTTTCATAAAAAAAAGCACATGACGTGCTTATATAGAAAACAAAACTTTTTCACTTTTATATTGGCGGATAATATACCAAATCACCATTCCAATAAAAACAATGGATGAAATCACCATGGCCATTAAACAACTAATATTAATAACGCCCACACTTAAATCATTCAAAATCATTGAAAAATTCAAAAAAGGAATGAAACTATAAAGAAAACTATTTTCAATTTGAATCATAAAGGCAATCATTCCTGGAAAGAAAGCAATGAATGTTAGTGGCGTCAAAGCACTTTGAGCTTCTTTAAAAGTTTTCGATTGACTAGCAATCGCAATACATAACCCACTAATAAAGAAAGAAAACATTACAATCACGAGAATTGCTACAAATACTTGAGACCCCGTTATAACAATGGGAACACTTTTATAGATTTCAAAATTTTGATTAACAAAAGCAAACGATGCAAAAGCAAGTATCAAACTCACAATTCCCGTTACAACTGAAGATAAAGTTACACTAAATAACTTACCTAAAATAATATCTCGACTTCGAATCGGAAAAGTTAATAAAGTTTCTAAAGTACCCCGCTCTTTTTCTCCCGCGGTAGCATCCGTTGCTGGATAAGTCGCTGATATCGTAATCGCCATTAAAATAAACAAAAAGGCATAGCCAACAATATAAGTAGAAACAAAATTATTTTCTCCAATTTGTTCTTCCGAAATCGTAATAATATCCAAAATTGCTGGATCTTGTTGTTCGATAGTTAACTGTTGCTCTTGCAAAATTCGTTTATACTGTTCATAAAATGATTCCACTAATCGCAAAGTGAAAGTACTATTTTCATTATTTGCATTATACTTAAGCGTATAGTGATGATCTGTTTTGATAACATAAAGTTGAATCGTACCATCAGAGAGCTTTTCTTGTAAATCTTCCTCACTATCATAAGTAGCATTAATATTCATTTCACGAACCAATTCTTGTTCAAATGGATTAAATTCATAATTAAACCCAACTTTATTATATTCACTAATATCTAAATCCATTTGCGATTCAAATAATAAAGACATTCCGATAATAATCAAAGGAATTAACACTGGAATAATTAACATCATCATTAACGATTTTTTATCTCGAAAAACTTCTCGCAATTCTTTTTTCAAAATATATTTTAAATTACTCTTCATGATGGTTACCTCCAATTAAAGCAAAAAAAGCATCCCGTAAATTCGTAGTTTTCGTTTGATTTTTAATATCTTGAGGAGTTCCAGTAGCAATAATTTTTCCATGATTCACCATAATCACACGATCACAAATATTTTCTGCCTCCTCCATATAATGCGTAGAATATAAAATACATTTGCCTTTATCTCGCTCTTTCTTAATAAAATCCAAAATTATTTGACTAGAAATAATATCTAAACCACTCGTTGATTCATCCAAAATATAATAGGTTGGATCATGAACGAGACAACGTGCAATATTTACTCGTTGAGTTTGACCAGTCGATAAATTCTCGATACGATTATATAAAAACGAATCCATTTCCAAAGTCTTCGAAATTTCTAAAATTCTTTTTTTGGCTAATATTTTATCAACATTGTAAAACTCGCAACACATTTCTAACAATTCATAAGCGGATATACTTTGATAAATCTTTGTATTTCCAGATAAATAAGCTAAATTTTGCTTAATTTCTATTTCGTGATGTTCATAATCCATATCATCAATCAAAATCGTTCCATCGCTTGCATTCATAATTCCAGAAATCATTCGTAACAACGTTGTCTTTCCTGCCCCATTTGGTCCTAAAATCCCTACAATCTCATGAGCATTGGCTTCAAAACTAATACCATCAACAGCAAAAAATTCTTCCTTTTCCTTTTTATTTTTTTGTTTCACAAACTTTTTTTGTAAATTTGAAACTTGAATCACTTAAAACTCACCTTCTCTATAATTATACAACATCAACATGTATTTTCCTTTTCATAACGTCAAATTTAGCCATTTCTTTTTTGTCTTAGACGTAAAACAAATAAATTAATAATTAAAAATAAAACGCCAAATAAAACCAGAAAAAACATATTTTGAAATAATGACGTCATCGCCTTACCCTGCAAAGTCTCTGTGGTTTTTAAAAATTCATTCCCTGCAATATACCAATAAGCTGGTAAAGCATGAGCAATACCTACAACACTTTTCGGTAACCACTCCATAGGTACAAAC
>JAAWDB010000078.1 GCA_022793555.1 Bacilli bacterium | reverse complement strand
TTCATGCTTTTAATAAGGGCTTGAACAGCACCATATTATAGCATGAGAGATGTCATCTTGCTTTAAGCATTTTAATGCCACTCGTTTAACGAGTGGTTTTTTGATTATCTGCTTACGCAGATAACACCCTCAAAGGTTAATAAAAAAATGCCTCAAAGACATTTTTATTAAATTTAAACGCCAATCTTAAATCCTTTTTTCTTCATGATTAATTTCCTTAAAAAATCAAATGGAATAACCGTAAATGCTAAAACTAATACAACCCCAAACTCAAAAGCAGTAAGTCCATAAGTTCGAAATAAATCCCCGCCATGATAAATCAAATAAATTTGAACAGTACAAATAAATAAAATCGTTATCACAAAAACAATATTCTTTCGTAAGTGCGCAAGTAAATTTAAACGATGTGTTCTGGCGTTAAAGGCATTACAAACCCCAATAAATATAAACAAAGCAAAATAAGCGGTCATTAAATACTTAAAATCTTCTCCCGTCCGAATAAACTCTCGTATAATAGGAGCCTTCAAAAAGAAAATACATAACAATGCCGAATAAATTCCTGTAAAAATTATTTGACTATACATATATCCATTCATAATTGGTTCATTTTTGGGTTTTGGAGGTTCATTCATGGTTTCAAGTAAAGCAGGTTCAAACGAAAAAGCAAGTCCGGCAAACGTATCCATAATCATATTAATCCACAACATTTGAATAATCGTAATCGGTGTATTTACGCCAATAAAAGGTCCAATAATTGAAAGCGTTAATGCACACATATTACAAGTAAGTTGATAAATAATAAATTTTCGAATACTTTTAAAAATCGTTCTTCCATATAAAATAGCGATACTTATCGATAAAATATTATCATCTAATATAACAATATCACTAGCTTCCTTACTAACTTCTGTTCCACTTCCCATCGCAAAACCAACATTTGCTTTTTTTAGGGCAGGTGCATCGTTCACACCATCGCCAGTCATCCCCACAATTTGATCCATATTTTGTAAAATTTTAACTAATCGACTTTTATCTTGAGGTAGTGCTCTTGCTACCACCCGTAGCCTTGGAATAAATTCTTCAATTTGTTCATCCGTATATCCTTGTAATTCACTACTAGTCATCACCAAATCATGCTTACTGGTAACAAGACCACATTCACTTGCAATCGCCTCTGCCGTATCTTTATGATCCCCCGTAATCATAATCATTTGAATACCCGCACTTTTAATACGGTTTATACCTTCCTTCGCCTCTTCACGAAGTTCATCACGAATACATACAAATCCTAAAAAAATTAAATCATGAAACGAATCATTTTCCAAAGAACCTTTTTGATAAGCCAAGGTAAGTAACCGATTTCCCTTATGAGTTAATTCATCCATTTTTGATAATACTTCTTCTTTATGAAACCAAAACTTTTCTTCACCCATCTCATTTAAATATTTTGTACAATGAGGAATCAACTTTTCACTAGCACCCTTAATATAAGTAATTTCTTTGCCATTTTCTAAAACGGTTACGGAAGAATACTTATTCTTACTATCAAAAGGAATCGTCGAAACAATAGGAACCTGAATTGGTTTATCATGAATGAAAGAAAGTAAACTACGATCGGTCGAATTTCCTCCGATCACTTTTCCTTCGTCATTATACATAGCTGAATTATTAATTCGAATGGAAGTAACTACCCGCTCATAATACTTCGGTTTTTTTGAAATATCTTCCTCTTTTTGATAACGTTTTAAATTAGCATCATAAAGTCCCGTAACCTCCAATTTACCCTTAGTTAACGTTCCAGTTTTATCCGTTAGTAAATAATTTAGACTTCCCGTAGTCTCAATTCCTGTCATCTTTCGAACTAACACATTACTTTTTAGCATTCTCTTCATATTACTAGACAAAACCAAAGTAATCATCATTGGTAAACCTTCAGGAACCGCTACAACAATGATCGTCACACTAAGCGTTAAAGCGTAAATTAAATGATCCATCATAACCGGAAAATTCATGAGCATTGCCCCAATTTTAGAAGGATCAAAATGATTTTGAATCACAATAACTGAAAATAAATAAGAAATCGTTACTAAAAAAGCTCCAATATACCCAATTCGACTAATTACTTTTGCAAGACCTCGTAATCGAGATTTTAAAGGACTTTCTGGTTCGCTTTCTTGCACTTCGCGAGCAAGATTTCCATAAAATGTTTGATCTCCTACTTTTGTAACTAACATTTTAGCTTCTCCATTAATAACGACAGTTCCCCGATAAACTTCATTTTGTATGGCTACTTTTTCATGCATTACAGCATATTTCATCGCCTCTTTACTCTCTCCATTTAAAGACGATTCATCCACACTTAAATTTCCCCGAACAAGATAACCATCAGCAGGAATTTTATCACCACTAGATAATAAAACAAGATCCCCCACAACTACTTCAGCAATCGGTATTTCTTTTACTACCCCATCCCGAAATACCTTAACTAAAATTTTACTTGATTCTTCTTGAAGTCTTTGAAACGCTGCTTCACTTCCATATTCGCTAATCGTCGAAATAAATGTTGCCAAAAAAACCGCAATTAAAATTCCTAATGTTTCAAACCAATCAAAATCACGAAATAGAAAAACAACTTTAATCGCTAAAGCCACTAATAATATTTTAATAATGGGATCTCCCAGTGACTCCAATAATAACTTAAAAAAACCATTCCCCTTTACTTTACTAAGTTCATTACTTCCATACTTTTTTCTCAAAACTGCTACATCTTCTGATTTAACACCTTTGTCATTCATAGAGTTGTTTATCCTCCTCGATTAAACTATATGAATGAATTTTATTTTTAGCACAAAAAAGCCTTTCTAAAAAGAAAAACAGAGATCGTTGACAAAGTGGTATGTTAAAATTAACATACTGCTTTTCTTTTGCTAAAATTGTAATATTTTCCTTAGTTTTTGAAAGAATTGAATAATATCAAAGGTAGATTTCATACTTTTTTTCTTCTTTTGTTTCTTTTCCCATTGCCATAACGACATTTTTTTGAGATTATGACATGCAAAAATTAAGAGTGCTTGATTTAAATTTTTTTCTAATCCTTTTACTCTTGTAAATCTTAAACTATGTTGTTCCTTACAAACTCCTAATATTCTTTCTGTTGTTTTTTTCCTTTTTGAATATTCTGTTTTAAATAACTCTTTAAATCTTTTTTGATTTACTTCATCCTTGTAAACATATCTTGTTATATCTTTTTGATTGTTTTTGCTTCTGGTACACTTGTTTTTTATGGACACATCTCACAATTTTTAGAATTTGATTTATGGATTTTATATATCCTTGTTTATCTACATTTTTTAATTCTAATATTTCTACAGTTAGACATACATAACAATCTAATTCTTTATTATTGAATTTCTAGACGCAAAAGAAAACAATAAGAAATGGCGTTATGATTTAAGCAGTTGCATATTTTTCAAAATAATGTATAATATATTACAGGACATACAAAAAGAGATATACTTGACTTGGTTGGTTAGGTATTTCTCAATCCATGACTTAGATATACCTATTCACGATGAGTAGGTATTTTTTTTATGGTCTTTTTTGGGAATTCGTAATCTTGTCTATTAAAACTAAAATAACGATAAGAGCAACTAAGTACTCCATAACTTCCTTTCATAGGACCGTCCCCTCTCTAATTTCTTAGACTGAGGGTAAAACACCTAACAATCAAATACATCTCCAAAAAAGTTATAACATACATACCTAAAAATAGCAAAATAAAAAAAAGACAGTTAACAACTTTTTACTTTGTCAACTGTCTGAGCCTTTCTAAAAAGAAAGATCGTTAATTATACATGATAAATTTTTGCTTTTTTACGAGTAGTAAAATATAATGCTCCAGCTACACCAAGTCCACCTAATACAACAAGGTAAGGAACAAAACTTCCTGTTTGAGGATTACTTGGAACACACTTTTCATCATATTCTGCTTTAGAACACTCTGCACCATCTTCACAATAATACTTATTATTTTCTACACGACATCCTTTTGGAGTATCTGGTTCAGTAGCATTTGTTGAAGTAATTTTAATTCCACATTCTTGTGCACGATTATTAACTTTATAAGTTACTTTTGCAACTAATACTTGATTAGTAGCAGCAAGACCAGTACGATGACTAAAATTAAATGTAATCGTATTTCCACTTGTTACAGGAGTAGTATAAGTCCATCCATTCATTGCATCAATAGAATCGTAAGTCATATTAGTAAGTGTTGCTGTAACACTAAAACTCTTAGCAGTTCCACTAGTTACACGTAAACCAATATAACATGTTGCAGTATCACCTGCTGTACTCTTTGGACAAGTAATTGTTGCACCATTAAGTGTAGTCTTATTCATATTCTCATCTTCAGCACCAAAAACAGTACCTTTCCAATCAGCTGCATGAACAGTCATTGGAATCATCACAAGTAACATGACTAATAAACCAAATAATTTTTCTTTCATAAGCATATAACCTCTTTTCATAATTTACCTAAAATTATTATAACCCAATTATATCATAAAAATACGAAATATCTACTTTTTTTTATCACTTTACAGAAAATTAATGATAACTTAAAATTTTTTTCTTAATTTACTTCACCACTTTAAACTTTAAGGTGAAAGAAATACATAATTTATGATATGATAAGGGTAAAATAAGAATAAAAGTGGTGAAAAAATGAAAAAGGTTTTAATAAGCATTGAAAATAACAATTTAAAATTAACATATAAAAACCACCGTAAAATGCGTGAAGACTTAATTAACACCAATATCATAAGTGACAATGAACTAATTTTTGGCATAGACTATTTACAAAATAATCAAAAAATTGTTTCTTTATTTCTCAAAGAATTATGTGATATGAAACACTTAAATCATGTGATTTTTGACAATAATGAACTAACTTTTTTTATGTTACCTTTTTTTAAAAATATTAGTACGATAACTTCTTTAGAAATTAAAAACGATGAAACTATCACTTATGCCATTTGTGAACAAATCATTGACTCAAAATATATTAATAAGATCAATTGCTACAACATTCCATCTTTTATGATAGAAAAACTTGATCAAGAATACATCAAAGTTGAAACACGAAGTGAATTTTTTTATATCAGTAATTTCATGCAAGAAAATAATTTAGTTCAATATTCAAAAATTTATTACAAAACAAATGTAAGAATTTCTCTTCCCATGTCTTTAGAAGATCAAAATGATTTTACAACATTCTCCAAAATTAATCGTTATTTAAAAAATATTCGAATCAATGCTTTTCATCAAAATGATATTCTATTTCTTCTAAAAACCATGAAAGAAAATCATTTAAAAAATGTCATTATTCAAATACCTGGTAATTTAGTAACCCCTAGTGACGTTGAGTTTTTAAAAGAATTAAATAAATCGTGGAAAAAAGCCCATTTAAAATGTAGTCTTTCTTACTCAGATGACTACCTAAAAGACAATATTTTCAAACAACTAATTATAAATACAATCAAAATATGTGGCATAATCACATTCATTATTGTAGGATCAATTATGGCTTTTGTAGGAACTAGAAATTATTTTGCGGAAAGAAAAGTAGATTCCATTCAAGAAAATGTTGATAAAATTATTAATGATAACAATAACAATCCAAGTCAATCAGGATCCTCTAATATTAATACCGATGAATATGAAATCAAAAACAATTATATCGCTTCTCTTCTATCGTTAAACCCAGACACTGTTGGTTGGTTAAAAGTAAATAATACCAAAATTGATTATCCAGTCGTCCAGGCAACGGATAATGATTTTTACTTAAAAAATAATTTATATAAAGAAAATGATATTAACGGTTGGATTTATATGGACTATCGAAATAATGATAAGAAACTACAAAAAAATACCATTATCTATGGTCACAATATGTACTATAGTGGAATTATGTTTGGAACCCTTCATAAAACAGCCAACAAAAGTTGGTACAGTAACGAAGAAAACTTAACCATTTCTTTTAATACCCTTTATGAAACAATGAATTGGAAAATCTTTTCTATTTATAAAGTAAATAAAACTTCAGATTATATTAAAACAGAATTTGCTACTGATGAAGATTTTTTGGAATACATTAATTTAATTAAAAGCCGTAGTATTAATGATTTTAAAGTTGAAATTACAAAAGAAGATAAAGTCCTGACCCTATCTACTTGCACAGGAGATAACCAAAGATTCGTTGTTCATGCTAAATTAATTTAAGAAAAAGGCACTAAGGCCTTTTTTATTTAGTTAAATATTGTTGAATAAACTTAAAATTATCACTCAAACGTTTATCATTAGGATTCATATGAAATGCTTTTTCCATAGCTTCTTTTGCCTCTTCATATTTACCTAAATGAAAAGCTAAGATACCGAGCAAATCATAAACATGATAATCCCAAGCAAATACTTCATTAATGTAACTATCACTTTTCTCTTTAATTTGTAAAGCTTGTTTCATATAAGAATAAGCAATTTCATAGTTTTCTTGTTCATATTCCAAAAAAGCTAACTCTAAATATCCCTCTCTTAAATAAGGTGCTTCTAATATAGCTTTCTCATACCACATTCTTGCTTCTTCTATATAATTTTTTTTAGCATAACAACGGGCCATAAAACGCATAGATGCACATCTCTCATCTTTCCATGTAGCACTTGGTAAAGTTAAATGGCGATGTAACGTATGAATTGCATCATCCCATTTTTGATAAAACATATACTCTCTGCCCAAATAATGCATATTACGATCATCACTTGGATCTTCTTCCACACTCATCTCAAGTAAAGGTAAGTAACTTCCTCTCGATTTAGTATGATCTGGATAATGATTAACAACAATATCGTTAGTAACAAAATCAGACTCTACAACACCTTCCTCACAGGTAAGAACTTCATGCACAGGATGTTTCCATAAAAAACCATGTCTAGCATGAATTTTACTAATATGAAAAGTCACTGCAGGATTACCATATTCATCAAAACTCCAATGATACAAGTATTTTAAACGATTAATAGGATTTTCCTTCCATATTTGTTCTAATTGTTTTCGCCATCCTGATTCAAAAACTTCATCTAAATCAACACATACACAAATATCGGTATCTTCTGGAACTAATTTTAAAGACTCATTTCGTGCTACATCAAAACGCCAAGGCTTAATTTCCTTCTCTTCACAAATAACTCCATTTTCTTTTAACAATTTTACTGTATCATCAGTTGATCCCGTATCTAAAACATAAATCTCATCTGCTTCTTTCATTGATTCAACAAAGCGTTTTACAAATTTTCCTTCATTCTTCGAAATGGCATATACACAAACTTTTAATTTTTTCATAATATCCCTCAAATTAATATATGAAAGAAATTAAAAATGGTTATAAAAAATGAATGAAATGAATTTAAATCAGAAAAAGAATTATTTGATACTTATCTTAAAAAGTTTCATTAGTATTTAAAAGATATCTTTAATAATTGGTATGATTTCTTAAATTTTCTTGATACCTCTGCTCCACCTAAATTCGATGATGAACATTGTAATGGTAAAATGGTTTCAAAATATTATATAGGAGTTAAAGCTAAAATTTACAAATACGAAGATTAATTTTTTCAATTTAAAACGAGTTGTATTTTTTCATACACAACTCGTGTTCTATTTGCAAATTCCTATTTTCAACTCTTAATTGCAAAACTCAACATTAAATACTTAAAACTATACGAAAACTAGCAGAATCCCATGCACCACCAGTATCAGAACCAAACATAAATATGCCAGCATCTTTGCCATAACGAAAACTATTTCCTCTATCGAACCAAGGAACACTAGAAGAAACAAGCCATCCACAATCATCATACCACGAGCCAAATCGTGCATTATAAGATCCAACTGCCTCAAAAGGTCCCATTTCTCCTGTGGCATCGCCTAAAATTCTTCGATTATATGTTTCATTATTTAAAGCATATACATATCGATCATAATATCTAGTATCAGTGGGAAAATCTACTCCTGTTGTTAAAGATGTTAATCCAGATGTATCTCCATCACATGTTGGGCATCCAAATGTCCCATTAAAGCCTGAATTACTTAAACTATTTCTTCCACTCATCGGCTTACCATTTTGATCTACCATGACTCCCATCACATATTTCCAAGATCCACCACTCATGTCATAAATGCCACTTATATTTCCGGTTGTACTTGCTAAATAACCAACAGAAGTACTCCATGGCTTTGTAATATCTTCTGTGGTTCCATAACGATTACACTCTTCATTGGTATTTGTATATCCACACGCTGGTTCTTTTACTGCACTATATCCTGTTACATAATTACTATTATTATTAATACGGACACTTTCCATGCTTCCATATTTACTGTGTTGTAAGTACGCTACTGCTCCCCATTCTGTGTTCTTCATCATGTGACTATCTAACCCTCTTTTATAACCATAACTTGTATAAAACATATTTACTACTTGAATTCCTCGCCATGAATTTACATTAGGTTTGATTTGGACACTATCAGGTTCATTCACATTCTTCTCTGCACTATTTTTGTCTGTGCTTCCCTTATATCTAGTATCAAACTTTCCTACCCATAATCCTCTAGTATTCATACTGATAAATGCTGGATGAGTCATGTAATCTCCAACTCGACAGTTTCCACTTTCTCCACTTTCCATTGGCGTACTACATTCTCCATTGAC
>JAAWDB010000077.1 GCA_022793555.1 Bacilli bacterium | reverse complement strand
TCAGTTGGTAGAGCAACGCCCTCGTAACGCGTAGGTCGCAGGTTCAAGTCCTGTTTTCAGCACCAGATTGATAGTAAACTCAAACAACGAGTTTAAAATAATGAAAGTGCCTTTTTAAAAGGTCATTTTTTTTGAAATATTATGAATACTAAAGAAGAGATAGAAAAGATGTCAAAAAAATAGTTAAATTATCTGATAAACAAAAGTAATTAAAGATATAATTACTAAGAAGATAAAGATTAGTAATTTTTTATTTTGAGAGTCATAAAAGTTGTTGCAAAAAAATTGCTAAAATAAAAAGTATTTAGCAATGTTGTATATTAAATGAGTTAGAAGTTTTTTATAGGTGAATAGCAATGAATAATAATTTAAATGAAATTGTTGATCCATTATTAAATTGGTTTCAAAAAGAAAAAAGAGATTTACCATGGCGTCATACCAATGATTCGTATAAAATTTGGATTTCGGAAATAATGCTTCAACAAACAAGAGTTGAAACGGTGATTACCTATTATAAAAGATTTACAAAAGCTTTACCAAATTTAAAATCGTTATCGGAAGTAGAAGAAGATCAATTATTAAAATTATGGGAAGGTTTAGGATATTACAGTCGAGCAAAAAATTTAAAAAAATGTGCAAAGATTATAATCATGAATAATAAAACTGAATTACCAAGAGATTACGATAGCCTATTAAAACTACCTGGAATAGGACCATATGCAGCAGGATCTATTGGTTCGATTGCTTATGGCTTAAAAACGCCAGCAATAGACGGCAACGTTTTAAGAGTCATGACAAGACTTCATGAAGATGATAGAGATATTTTAAACATTAAAGTGCGTCAAGATTATTATAAAAAGATTCAACAGATTATGCCAGAAGATACAAGAAATTTTACAGAGAGTCTTATGGAATTAGGAGCCTTAATTTGCTTGCCAAAAGGCTCCCCATTATGTGAACGTTGCCCAGTATCCTTCTTTTGTCAAAGTTATCATCATCAAACGATGTTAAATTACCCTATAAAGAAAAAAGAAATTAAGAGAAGAATTGAAGAAAAGACAATTATTATTTTACAATATCAAGATTACTATGCAATTCAAAAAAGAAAAGCAAATGGCCTTCTAGCTTCGATGTATGAATTTTGTAATATAAGCTATAAATTGAATGAAGAAGAGCTAAAAAAATGGTTAAAAAAGCAAAAGATTATTTTTCAAAAAGTAAAAGATTTAGGAACAACTAAACATATTTTTTCTCATTTAGAATGGCAAATGAATGGTTTTTGGGTTGAATGTAGAATGAAGCCTGAAATTGATTTCTTTTGGGTAAAAAAAGAGGAACTGAAAACAAAATATTCAATTCCAAATGCTTACATTAAGTATTTAAATAAAGTTATAGATTAAGTATTTGACAAATAATATCTAATTATGATAACATATTAAAACTAATAAAAAAGGGAGTTGATTCTTCTTTTTTTTATTAAAAGGGGAAAAAATATGACAAACCAAATTAGCTTAAGTGAACAAAAGAAAATAAATGAATATATGGAAAAATGTCATTATGCTAAAAAAATACTTGAAACTCAAATTGAAATACTAATAGATGATTTTTCCTTTAAAAGAGGATATAATCCTATTGAACATATAAAAGGAAGAATTAAATCTGAAAAAAGTGTTCTTCAAAAATTAGAAAGATATAATAAAGAATATACAGCATCCAATTTAGCTAATTATGTAAAAGATATAGTTGGAATTAGAATTGTATGCTCATTCTTATCGGATGTTTTTGATATGGTATTTTTGTTAACTCACTGCAAAAATATAATTATCAAAGAAAGAGAAGATTATATTAAAAATCCTAAAGATACGGGGTATATGAGTTATCATCTTCAAGTTTTAGTCCCCATTTATTTACAAGAACATGTAGATTATATTGAGTGTGAAATTCAAGTAAGAACGATGGCTATGGATTTTTGGGCAACGCTTGATCATAAAATATCTTATAAATTTCAAAAAGTCATACCAGATGAAGTGAAAAATCAAATGTATGATTATGCTCAAATTATTCAAGAATTAGACAAAAAAATGATGGATTTAAACACATTAGTTCAAAAATATAAAAAAGAACTTTAGTATTATCAAATAAAAATGATAAATTAGAAAATGAAAGAATCAATTATTTAGTTTATTGTCATATAATATATAAAGGATGATAATATGGAAGAATATATTGATGTATTGGATCAATTTGGTAATCCAACAGGGATAAGTAAAACAAGATCAGAAATTCACAAAAATGGAGATTATCATCGCGTTGTACATACTTGGATTTACAATGAAGTAGGGGAAATTTTATTACAAAAAAGAAGTTATAAACAAGAAAATCATCCTGGATGTTGGGATATTTCTTCTGCTGGGCATGTGCATGCACTAGAAAAATCGTATGAAGCAGCTGTCCGTGAAATTAAAGAAGAATTAGGTCTAGCTGTGAATAAAGAAGATTTAAAATTTATTATGGCTATTAAAAGAAATCGAAATGTTTTAAATCAGGAATTAGCAGATATATATGTGCTAGAAAAAAATGTTGACTGTAAAAAATTAGAATTTATAGATAAAGAAGTGATAGATGCTAAATTCTTTTCTATATCACAAATTAAAAAGTTTTTAGAAAATCCTGAATCAAATGTAGTAAATAGAGAAGAATATGCATATTTATTTAAGTATATATCATTAGAAAAGGGCTTGCATTTATAATCCTTTTTTGTTATATTATTTTCATAACGCAGGTGTAGTATAATGGTTAATATATAACCTTGCCAAGGTTGGGATGGGAGTTCGATTCTCCTCACTTGCTCCAAAAGGTAAAATCGTCGCACCAAGTGACGTTAAAACTCAAGTCAATCTGAAATATGATTGATTTTTCTTTTTTTCATTTAATAATAAATTAATAAGCAAGCAACGTGGTATTACTCCCACCACTTCAAAAAGACTAAACATTGCTATCACAAAGCAAAGACAAATTGAAATAATCACTAAAATTAATTCTATTCGACCTTCTTTAAAAATCTTCGTAAGTATGATAACTATGGTTAGAAAATGTTCTAAATCTATACAAGATAATCTTAATAATTTTGATAGAAATTTACAACGTTAAAAAGCCAACCCTAGAAAATATAACCTAGTATTGTCTTTTTTCTTTGTCTACATACAATTACTCCATATTTAAATACTTTTTAATCGCTATTGATGTATAAGTATCGCTATTAATAATATTATTTAGATACCCTTCATAAACTATTTTACCACCATTTTTTCCAGCATCTGGCCCCATATCAATAATATAATCAGAATCAATTATAAAATCTAAATTATGTTCAATAACTACAATTGTATTACCATTATTGATCATTTTTTTCATAACATTTTTTAAAACTTCAATATCTCTTAAATGAAGTCCTTGTGTTGGTTCATCAAAAATGTAAATATTGCCTTTTTTTATTAAATACTTAGATATATTTACTCTTTGTACTTCACCCCCTGATAAAGTATCTAATGTTTGTCCTAATTTTAAATATTCTAATCCTACATTTTTAAGTATTTCTAATCTTTCTCTTATATCATTATTATCAAAGAAATCTAATGCTTCATCAACTGTCATTTCTAAAACATCATTAATATTTTTCTCTTTATAGAAATATTTTAAAACATCTTCTTTATATCTCTTACCATGGCATGCTTCACAAACTTGTTTAACATCGCCTAAAAAATGCATATCCATTTTTATAATACCTGTTCCATTGCAATTAGGACAAGCACCTGTTGAATTAAAACTAAATTCACTAGATTTTACTTTATTTTCTTTTGAAAATATATCTCTAATAATATCAAATACTTTCGTATAGGTTGCGACATTACTTCTATTATTTAATCCAACGTTTTCCTTACCAATTTTTATAAGTCTATGATCATTTT
>JAAWDB010000076.1 GCA_022793555.1 Bacilli bacterium | reverse complement strand
TCTTTTTGAATTTGGTGTATATATATCTACTAAATAGAACTTCTCAAATTCTAGAGTTATAACTCTACCTTCTTTGTCGTGTTCTTCTATTCCAATACCATATGTTGCATTTATTGGTTTTATTTTAGTAAATATTGCTGTTCCAGAATATCCTTTTTTCTCTGCACTATTCCAATATTCAAAATATCCAGGCAAACTGAAATTTTCTATTTGCCCTTCTTGCATTTTTGTTTCTTGAATACAAAATATATCTGCATTTTCTTCTTCAAAAAATTCTGTAAAACCTTTTTTTAATACAGCTCTTAATCCATTTACATTCCATGATATTAATTTCATATTTAATTTCATTCCTTTCGCAAGACACAAAATCATTAGTAAAAAATTGTAATTATTTTCAACCTTTTACCCTATGCCGTATTATATGCTATTTTTCTTCATTTATCAATAATTTTGTTGAATTATTTTAGCTTTTTTCAATATATTTCAAATTAATTACTTCTATTTATTGACATTTTTCTACATTTATATAATAATAAAGATTGTTCATTAATAATGAATAATGTTTATTAGGAGTGATTTTATGTCTAAAGTAAATGTCGTTTTAGGTTCTTTCTTCGGAGACGAAGGAAAAGGAAAAATTATTGATTATCTATCTACAAATGCAGATGTATCTATTCGCTGTTCTGGTGGAAATAATGCAGGGCACACCATAAAAGTAAATGGAGAAAAATTTGCTTTTCATCTAATTCCTTCTGGAATTTTAAGTCCAAATACAAAAGCATTAATTGGTAATGGAGTAGTTGTTGATCCTAAAGTTTTAATTGAAGAAATTAATAGTTTAGAGCAACATGGATATTCAACAAAAAATTTATTTATTAGTAACAAAGCCCATGTTATTATGCCTTACCATATTGAGTTAGATAAACTTTTAGAAGAAAATAGAGGTTCTGCAAAAATTGGAACTACCGCTCGTGGTATTGGACCTGCCTATTGTGATAAATACGAAAGATCTGGTATTAGAATGGAAGACTTTATTACTTCAAATTTCCGTGAACTTGCTTTAAGAAATATTGAAAATAAAAATAAGATTTTTAAATCATTTAATTATCCAACTCTTGATGCTAATAAAATTATTGAAGAATATGAAGAATATGCAAAAATATTAGCACCATATGTAAAAGATACCATTAATATAATTCATAAAAGTTTAGACAACAATGAAACAATTTTATGTGAAGGAGCTCAAGCTACTTTATTAGATATTGATTTTGGTACATATCCATATGTTACATCTTCTAATCCAACTATTGGTGGAGTATGTACAGGTACTGGTATTGGAGCAAAAGACATTGGTGAAGTATATGGAGTTTTAAAAGCTTATTCTTCAAAAGTAGGAGAAGGTCCATTCTTAACAGAACAAGATAATGAAATTGGAAATACTATTCGTGAACTAGGTCATGAATATGGTACTACAACAAAAAGACCTAGAAGATGTGGTTGGTTAGATTTAGTAGCTTTAAAATATGCATGTAGAATTAATGGTCTTACAGGACTTGCAATCAACCATGTAGACACTATTGGAAAGCTTGATAAAATTCAACTTTGTGTTGCATACAATCACAAAGGTAAAATTTCTATGGATTTCTCAACAAACCCTACATATATTTCAAATTGCACACCAGTTTATGAAGAATTTGATGGAAATTTTGGTGATTTATCTAATATAAAAACAAAAGAAGATTTACCTGAAAACGCAAAAAAATATTTAGAAAGAATTGAAGAAATTGTTCAAGTGCCTATAAAATTCATTGGAACTGGTTCTGATAGAAATGACATGATTATTTGTTAATTTAGGCTTATTTTGATTTTGGAAGGTGACAATTTTGCCTAAGAAATATTTAGAAAAAAATGTTTTAGTTGCTACATTTGAAAGATTAGAATATATATTTAATAACTTTGAAAATATATATTTTAGTGTAAGTGGTGGTAAAGATAGTTCTGTAATGGTACAACTTGCAAACATGGTTGCTAAAAAACTAAATAAAAAATTTGATGTTATGTATATAGATTTTGAAGCTCAATATCGAGCAACAATTGAGCACATTTATGAATTAAAACAGCTATCTCAAATCAGAAATTTCTACCATTTTGCTTTACCAATGGCTTTACGCAATGCTGTATCTATTCTACAGCCTAAATGGATTTGTTGGGAAGAAGCTAGTAGAGATTTGTGGGTTAGAGATATGCCTGAAGATTCTATAAATATAAATAATTGCCCATTTGATTGGTTTAGACCTGGAGAAGAATTTGAAGAATTTATTCTACAATTTGCAGATTGGTATCAGCAAAAACATGGTGGTACAGTAGCATGTGGTGTTGGTATTAGATCAGACGAAAGTTTAAATCGTTTTAGAACTATTGGCTTTCAACATAACAAAATAACATTTAATGATAAGCAATGGACTACAAAAATAAAATACAAAGACAATTATATTGAAGTATTCAATTTTTACCCCCTTTATGACTGGAGAGCTGAAGATATTTGGGGTTGTGTTAGTAAATTTGATTTAATGTACAACAAAGTTTATGAAATGATGTATAAAAATGGTTTATCTATTTATGAGCAAAGACTTTGCCAACCATATGGTGATGATCAAAAAAATGGATTAGACCAATTTAAAGCTTTAGAATATGATACTTGGAGCAAAGTTTTGAACCGAGTAAATGGTGTTAATTTTGGAAATATTTACTGTAGGACAAGTGCTCTTGGTAATATAAAATCTTGCAAAC
>JAAWDB010000075.1 GCA_022793555.1 Bacilli bacterium | reverse complement strand
CCTAAGATACTGTATTAATGGATTTATCATATCTAGAATAAAAGTATTACGTTATTTAAAAGCATTAAATCAAAGAAATGATGACAGTACAGCAAACTTACAACATGCTATTTTTTACAATACTCATTTTTTTGAATTCGAAAATCAAGAAATCATCGAAACGTTAAACAATAACAAACCACAAAACAAGATTATATCCTCACCTAAAATATAATCTTGTTTATTTGTTTTACCGTTTCATTAATGTAACCATCTAATTCTTTTCGATGATATACCCATACATAAGATGGATGTTTTATTTTTAAAAAGCACCAACCAGAAAAAGAATGCCTTTTTAATTCATCAAAAATCATATTTCCACAAATTACAATTAAATCAGGACTTAATTGTAAAATAGTTTGTTGAAAAAATGGAAAAGCATCACTTAATTCGCCCTTCGTTGGATATCTTAATTTTCCTAATTCATCAAGTGGTGCGGAAGTAATATAATTTATTTTTTCACAACAACAAGGAAGTTCTTTAATAATTAAGTCAATGATTTGTCCAGATTTCGTAGAACTATCAAATGGTTCTTTACCATTTTTATCCGTAATTCCTACAAAAACAACTTTTTTCATTCGGTTAATTCGATAATTTTTTCTAATACTGCACCATATTTCTCTAAAGCCGTCTCATGAGCGTTAACTAAAAAGTCTGCAAAACAAATTTCTTTTCTAGAAGAAATAATGTGACCATTTTGCTCTTCTAAAACAGTTCCTGCTATACTACCTGTACCATTTTGAAACAATTTCAAAGTTTCTTTTGCATTTACCAAAACAATTCCAGACACTTCATTCGCATCAAATTTAAAGTCTTGATAATCACCTTCATATAAATCTACAAAAATGTGAGCAAAAGCTCGATCTCGAAAAATAGTTCCATCACTCTTTTCGCGATCCATTACAAAAGGGATAATATGAATACATAAAGCATCACTAGCATTAACAGAAATACCAATTTCTTCTTTTATTTCACGAGAAAAGCCCTCTTCTAAAGTCTCTCCAGCTTGTAAATGTCCAGAAGCTGTAGTATATAGTGTTCCTTCTTCCTTGCGAATTTGAAAAAATACATTACCATTTTTATCATATAGCCAGCAATGAATCGTCTTATGCCATAGTGCATCACGATGAACAATACTTCTCTCTTCTTTTCCTAAAAAATTTCCTTCTTCATCATAAATATCTAAATATTCCATAATCCACCTCTACTGTAAATAGTATAACACATGCAGTTGCATTTCTTCGCTATTAAAAGATTATAATTACAAGACATACAAGAATAATTATAACGAAAAAGCAGCATCATACTCATTCGTTATAATTTTCTACCTGCCAAACTTTAATATAATCTATAATATATCTAAAAGGAAGATCACCATCTTCTACTTCTCCAGGCCCATCTTCCACTATACTATAGTTTTTTTCTTTTCAAAATTTATAATCAATTCACACTACATTTCTAAAAAGATATGAAGTAGTAAATTTATCTCTTAATTTCTTCTGTTTCTATTTGGACAATCTCCATAGTTTTTAAATATTCTTTTAATACTTGAACCATTTTATGATATCCAATTTCATTCATATTATCAGCCACAAAATTATTATGCGAGTATTGCCCTTTTCTTTCAGCTAAATGATTGTCCCCAAAGTCCCATATTTGATAACATGATTGAAATTCAGAAAAGCTTTTACCATCAGCTACTTCAATAAAGTTTTTAGCAGCATCAATAAATGAACCACCATTTTGAAGAATCCAATTTTCAATTCCAACTCCACCTAAACCACCTTGTGAAAGTTCTCCATGACTTGACTTATATACCTCCGCCTTTTTTAATAATTGTTTAGCAAGAAGAATATTTGCAATAACATATTTATATTTTTCTGAGTCTATTCTCTGAATAGTTGCTAGTCTATCTTTTAATGCCATATCAGTTGAATAAACAACTTGATCCGTCTTTTCAACAAATGTAATATCAATGTCTACACTTGTTTCAGCATCTATTTGGACGCTTTTTAATCTAAAATCTCCACTTTTAGTTAATTCAGCAAAGCTTTCTTTACCAAAATTCTTTAATAAAATTTGTTTTAAATGATTTAATCTTGAAGAATTAGAAAATATTGTTTTATCTAGTCTCATGATAAAGTCAAAATCACCATCACCTGGCATATTCGTTCCTCTTCCAGTCGAACCAGTATCAATTAATTCCACAATTCCTTCAGTTAAATCACCATCAATATTTGTTTTTAATTGTAATCCTAATTCTAGAAGAGATTTTTTAATAATATTATTAATCTTTTGTCTTTTAACTTGGACTTCATAATTGCTATATTCCATTTGTAATGCTAAAGACTCAGTTTCTTTTGTAATTAGATTTTCAGAGAAAGAATAATTTTCTTCACCAAAATAAGATAAGCCGCTCATTTGACTTCTTAGCAAATCATAATCTTTTGGAGCAAATATAATTTTACCTTCTTTATTAACAACAGGAATATAAAAACCATTCATAGCAATTTCTAAGCCAACTCTTGGATCATAAGAATCTAAAACTATATAGTTTATTTCACTAGATGCAAAACCAGTTCTAATGCCATAATGATCGTACCCTAACCCCCCTGTATAAAACACTTCTATTTTTGACATATCTCTCTTAGAATCCAATACTTCATGAGATGCTCTCGTAGTTACAAATCTATCATCATTTTTTAATACAAACCATATAGGTCCATAACCTGAAGCAGATGTTGCAGCCATTTTTTCACGAATTGTTCCAGCAGAACTCAAAATCATTGATACATCAGTATCAAGTGGAGTTACATCACTATCAGAACTTGATCCTAAATATTCTTTTGAAACACTACCATTTTGTAAAATGTTTTTTAAATAGGTAATATCACCAATGCCTTTAACAAAATCTCCTTGTTCTAATACCATATCTAAATTAGAAACATTTCTATTTCTTGCATCAGCTGCTATAACTTTTTTTTGAATGTAATCTTTAGCTTGTTCTAAAGTATCAATTCCAGCAAACCCACAGAACATTCGAATAACTCGATCTGCTAAATGATAATCTAATGTTCCATCTGGAGATATTTTTTTTGAAAGCTCCAAAATATCATTTAAAACAGATCCACTAGATACGAATGTTTCGTTCTTTTGTTTTGCTTTTAAACTGTTATTATATAACGTTCTTAAATGATTACAGAAAACAATTAATTCTTTCACTTCATCTTCTTTAAGTGAATCAAATTCTAATTGCCCTAATTTTAGGCTCTCATATAAATTAGAAGCATATTCTATATTTTTTAAATAGGCGTTGATGGATCTATTATTTGATCCAAAAGAGCATTTTATTAAATCAGAAAATACAATTATTTTCTTTCTGACTATAGATGATTCTTTTAGTACTGGGGATATCATAGAGTTTTCAAAATTAAACCCTTGAAAATCAGGATGCAATATTTCAAAACAACTATAAATTTTCCCAACAATAGGAAGATTGTTTTTTATAAAAACATCTTCAATTTTATTTAATATCTCTAAAGGATTTTCTGATCTTAATATTTGATTCGCCAATTCTTTCCTAAATGTAAATATTTCACTAGAATTTGAGAATAAAATTTTTTAACAATACCTCTGAAATATAATCAATTTTTTCTATATCAATATTAGTTTGAAATTCCCTAATATATTCTTTAAAAGTTTCCTGAAGTTTCTCATCTTGTATCTTAGAATATGCTGATATAACTTTCATCCGTTTATAGTTTGCTGTTTTTAAATTTTCAGAAGTATTAAATAAAGGAATAATCCAAGACATATTTTTTGAAAATGCACATGTAATATTGGTATTTTCAAATATATCAAATAAATCAGGATAATCAATAAAATCTTTTAATGTAAATTCTCTATTATAAAACTTATTTCTAATTTCTATTGAAACATCTTGATCTAAAAATAAAGATGGATTATTTTTTTTAAAATGGCTTGGAATACTTTCATCATATTTCATATT
>JAAWDB010000074.1 GCA_022793555.1 Bacilli bacterium | reverse complement strand
GTCACAATTATTTTGACCGTTGTCGATCCGATATCAATACCAATATTTAATATAGCCATATTTATTCACCAAGAACATTGTAGCATGGAAAGATTTTTTTTGCCAAATGACAAATTCGTCATGAAATGAAAAAAACGTATCTGATTATTTTTAGATACGCTTTAATTATTATCGTTTAATTCTACATTATGATAAATTTCGGTGACATCTTCAATTTCATCTAACATTTTATAAAGTTTTTGAAATGTTTCTAAATCTTCACCTTCTAGAGTTACTTTATCTTTTGGATACATTCCTTCTTCGTCTAATTCATAAGTTACATCTGGAATAATCTTTTCTAAGCAGTCTTTTACTTTATTATGATCACTTGGACTAACCGTAATTACTAATTCGCCATCTTCGTTTTCAAAATCAACTAATTCAATTCCTTCTTCTAATAAGGCATTGAAAACTTTTTCTTCTTCTTCTGATTTAATACTGACAATTGCTAAATAATCATAATTATAAGAAACAGAATTGGTTACTCCAAGTGATTTATGTACTTTATTAAATGCGGCTCTTACAAAACCAACGGTACGATTTACATTGTCAGTTAGAGTTTTGATAATTAGTGTGGAAGCACCGGGACCAAAGCCTTCATAAACAATCGTTTCATAATCTTCGCCACCAGCACCTTTGGCTTTTTCAATTGCCCGATGAATAATGTCTCCTGGAACTTGCTCTTTTTTCGCTTTATCAACAATTCGTTTTAGCAAGACATTACTTTCGATTTCTGGAACTCCTTTTTTTGCTGCTAAATAAATTTCTTTGGCATAATTAGAATATAACTTAGCTTTCGCCGCTCCTGTTTTTTGAATACTTGCCTTTCTTACTTCATATGCTCTTCCCATATTCTCACCTTTCTTCGTCATGAATAGTATACTTGAATGTCGTTTTAAAGTAAACTACTCTCTTATAAAAATCTTAATTCTCTAATAAAATCATATACAAAATGAGATTTTTTATAATGCTTTTTAACATAATGTAGGACTTTTGGTAATTTATAGATTTGATAGTAGTAAATTTTTTCTTTTGTCATGATATATTCGAGGGCTTTGATTACAGTTTCTTTGTCACTTTTGGTATGAAAGAAATTTTTTACTCGCCGTTTTTTTCGTTCTTCTACATTACGTGCAATCCATTCAAAGTAGCTTTCTTTTTTTCTTTTGAATGTGTAAACATAGCCGTCTAGGTTTCGTAAAACTCTTAAAGTATCATAATACCCCATTTGAATGTTGTCATGAACTTTTTCATCATTTAATTCTAGTATTGTTCCAACGTTTCTTGAAGGTTTTATATAAGTTACATCAATATCTTTTTTTAGTCTTCTTGTAATATTAATGCTAAGTCCTATATTTACACGTACAACATAAACTTTTGTATATCCTTTGTCAATTAACATATTTACTGGACTGTTATCATAAAATCCACCATCAATATAATATTCGTTGTTTGCCGTTTTTTTCATACGAAATAAAGGAAGAAAACAACTGGCTAAGATATAATCGTGGATGGTTCCAGGTTTCATGTCTTCTTTAAATAAGTAACAAGGTTGTAGTTTATTTACTTTTACTGTGCATAAGCCATAATCTTTTTGACTATTTCTTAACTCTTCTTCGTTGACATGTTCTTGTAATACTTTTTCTAAACCATCGGTATCAACGCCACGATTTTTTAGCATCCGCATGGCCCCTTTTAGGGACATTTTAAAAAAGCTTAAATCTATTTCCCGTTTGTTTATTTTGTTAATGTAATTGGGATCAAATCCTAAGACCGTAGCAATATTAACATTTTGCCAAAATTCTAGCAATTCTTTTTCTTTCCCACATGCGAGCATTGCACTATTAAAAGATCCAATACTGGTCCCACAAAAACCATCAAAAGTTATTCCACAGTCTTTCATGGCATAGTAAGCACCTATTTGGTAAGAACCTTTCGTTCCCCCTCCCTCTAGGGCAAGGCCAATCATAACATCACCATGAAAATATTTAATAAAATTCCTAAGCCAATTCCTACATAAATCATTTTTTCTTGGCGATAAGTATATATTTCTTTTAAGAGTTCTAATAAGGTTATATAAATTAACATGCCAAAAGTGGTACATAATAGACAAGCTTCTACTGTAATACTCATATTTATTTGAAATAAGTATAAAAGAGAAGAACCAATTAAGCTAGACAATGTTAATAAGGTAATGGTAATCCACTTTAATTTATTTTGTTTGTGGTTTGCTTCTAAACCTACCGCAATTTCCATTCCTAAGGGAATATTATGAAGAGCTACTGCGAATGCCATGGTAAGGCCTAGTTTAAAATTGGTTATACCTGTGACATAAATGGATATTCCTTCCATTAAGTTGTGAAGCATTAAAGATAGTGATGTAACTAATCCAATATGAAATAAGTGGTCATTATGTTCTTCTTTATTTTTTTCATCCTCGTGATGTGCATGATGATGGTGAGGAATTAAACAATCTAAGCCTTTTAATAAAAGCATTCCAAGTGCGGTACATCCACAAATAATGCCCCATTTTTGACCATTTGGATAATAGACTAATAATTCACCAATTTCGGGGATAATATCAAATAAAATCATTCCAAGCATTACGATAAAAGATAACCCGGTTGCAAAGAGAGTTAATTCTTTTTTCTTTTTAATAAACTTGGGAATGATAATCCCGATTAAGAAAAATATTCCGACTAAAAGCGTTAATAACAACGATTTAAAATTTGCCACAGCAATCACTTCCATGGACATTATAGCAAATTTTTAGTAAAAGAAAAAGAATCTTAATGATTCTGACTTTTTGGCGTTGCTTCAATTTTTAGTTTCGCTTGGAAAGAACCATTGGTTAAATCAACTTGATTTAAATCAGGATCATTTTCAAGCCAAAGACGGAAAATTAAATTATCGGTAGTATCTTTTGGAATTTCTAAGGCGACTTTATTTAAAGAAATTTTATCTACTGAAGTTAGAGCATTGGAACCTTCTCCAGGAACTTCTTGATCCGTACGAACAACATTTTCAAAATTGCCACTATCTATAACAGATTCTCCCAATGAAGTTTTACGGACTAACTGCCATTTAAAGTATTTACTATATAAATTTTTGGTAATAGATACATCTACTAAATAAACGTAATATTGACCACTTACAGTAGATGTAGCTGAATTAGTTACTGAAAATTCAACCTTATCAGCATGTAAATCAATTTCACTGGCATCGATCAAATGCATAGTCATATTAGATATCGCAGTTGAATCAGCTAAAGTGCTTGTAATATGAAATTCTGCAGCACTAATATCATCGATAGTAGAATTACCGCTTATTTTAGCTGTATAATAAGCATAAGTCATACTAATTCCGATAGTAACTATGGATACAACTAAGATTCCAATTTTAATGATATGATTTTTCATTTCTTTATTAGTATTCATACGAATCTCCCTTATCTTACTTTATTATAACTTATTTTTTTATTTTACACAATATTCTAATTTATTTTGCTTTACTATAAGATACTATACTTAATTTGTTTTCTTCCTTTATCATGGTTATTTTAGCATCATTATCGTATCCTAAATCTTTTTCGTAGGTCCATGAAAGCTCTATTTCATAGGCTTCCTGAGTATTGTTTTCTTTTTTATAAGTTGTTTTTTCTATGTTTGTTACTTCAATAGTTTTCACTATAGGAAGACTTTGTTTTCTTTCTTTGTCGGAATTATCTTCTACCGTTTTATAAATCGTATCTAGTATTTTAGAACGGAATGATTCTTTGGCGTCAGCATGAAGATATTCAAGCCCTCCAATATCATATTTGCTAGTTTTATTATCAATCGTAAATAAATCAACTATGAATAGTTTGGCTAAAGTACTTGCATATTCTTCTTCGTTTACTTCACTACTTTCTAAATTTTCTTTTAATTCTTTAAATAATTCTTCAAAAAGCGTGGTATCTCGGTCATCTAGAGTATAGTCATAGCCTTCGATTTTATTTGTTATGGTAGCAGTATTTGTGATTGGAGGCTCTTCTTCTTTTTGTGGTTTTAACACAAATAGAAAAAGGATAAATCCTAAAATGCAAACAATAATAAAAGTAGCTATAATTATTAAGGTTATTTTATATTTCTTTTTCATTTTCGCCATTTCTATACCCTCTTTTATTTTTTTATTATATCATACTATTTTATTTCCGTAAAAAAGAATTTAAAATAGTCTTTGATTAACTTAAGAAAGTTTGATGATAATATGAGTATCCGTGATTAAAATACTTGATTCATCTGGATAACTTGGACGATCTTTAACTAAAATTTCTGCCTCTTTCACATAATTTAAGTCACCGTAAATATCTAATCCTAAGGATTCCATAAATGTGGTTGCTCGATCGCTCAAACCATAATAATCAAAGAAAGAATAGCCCATTACTTCTCCTTTAATCATTTTTTGATTATGAGAAGTATCTTTGCTTCCAACAAAAACGAGCGCATGATCTTTGGTATAATCTTTGACTTTATCAGCAATTTCATTAGCAAACGAAACATCATTTTGGTATCTTTTTAAATCGAAGTATTCAAAACATAACATAGTTCCTATTTGAATTATTAATAAAACGCCAATTATTATTTGATACCATTTTTTGTCTTGCCAAGTTAGTATTAAAAGAAATGATAAAGTTAAGGGAAGATTTAAGCAAGCACGAATGGGTTCTGGGTTACCAAGTGCTATCGACATTATTAAGGGAGAAATTAGAATACCAAGGATCAATAAAGTTTGAAAATATTGTTTATTTTTTAATAGCTTTCCGATTTTAACTAAAGCAAAAAGGAAGAAAAAAGCATTTAGTATAGTAAATGATGGTAAGTGAAATAAAAAACCAAAATAACTACGAACACCACTTTTTAAAACATTTACTAAACTTGTTAAAAAATTGCCATTAAGCCAACCGATTTGACTTTTTAAATATCCTGAAGAAGAAACCTGAAAAATAGACAACACTATTTTTCCAAGAACTACGTAAAAAATTAATGAGACAAGCAAAATAGCAATTGTGGATAAAATGTATTTTTGATTTTCTTTCTTTGAAATTTTATTTTCTATTAAAAACCAATCGATGATCATAGCCATGGTTATAAACATTGTTACAAATGACTGATAGCAGCCTATGCAAAATGACAATAAAATGGTTGTAAATATTGCATACTTTCCTTGAAATTTAGAAGTGTACTTGATCAGAAAAAAGATTGCAAGTTGAAAAATATTTAAGCAAAAGGCTACTTCCATACTCTGTAAGGTAAAATTGAACTGTTCTAAAAAAATGGGCGATGTTGATAGGATACTAATAAAGAAAATAGCTAATTTTTTCTCTTTAAATTTATCACTTATTTGCGATAAGTTATAGCAAGCGAATAAATTACTTAAAAAGAATAAGATAACCGTTAGCCAATTTATTAGTGGAAGATAAAATGGTAACCAACTTGTTAAGTATTTTAAAGCAACTAAAGAAAATCGATTAATAGCGAGCCAAGAGGTTAACATTTCTAGTTTATGAACCAGATAAATTTCGGTGTCAATCGAATAACTATAAGAAAAAAGTTTGATGCTGTAGGCAATTATTATGATTAAAAAAGAAGTGATGAGAACTTCTTTATGTGCTTTAATTTTATTCATTTTTTTCACTCTTCTTAAAATTTAACTTTTCTTCTACAACAACTAGTGGGCGATGCATAATTCGTTGGTTTATACTTAAAATGTATTCACCAAGGAAACCAATGAAAAAGATTTGAATGCCACCAAGTAAGAAAACACCGATAATTAAAGGAGCAATTCCCGCTTGGAAAGAATTCCACATACAAAGCTTTAAAACTAAATAGATGAGTGCAACAATTACAGAAATGGCAGAAATAATAAATCCTAGAATTGTGGCCATACGAAGTCCAACTTTAGTATAGGATGTAATTCCTAACATTCCAGCATCATATAAGCGATACCAATTATTGCTTGATTTTCCCCGCTCTCTTTTAGGTTGGGTAAAGGGAATTTCCTTTCGCTCAAAACCTAATTCTGAAACAATACCTCGTAAATAAGGATCTGGGTCATCTAAATTTTTTAATACTTCAATAAATCTTTTATCGTATAAACCAAAACCAGTAAAGTGCTCGATTTGTTCTACTTCAGAAAATTTCTTGATCATTTTATAGTATAAGCTTCTTAAGAAATACATGATTTTACTTTCTTTACTTTGATTTTTTATACCGATAACAATTTTATATCCTTCTTCCCAACTTTTAACAAACTTAGGTATCATATCGATTGGGTCTTGAAAATCAGCAGCCATTCCAATGGTACAGTCTCCTGAAGTATTAATTAATCCATAATAAGGACTATTAAATTGTCCAAAGTTTTGCGCATTAAAAATGGCTTTGACATTTTTATCTTTTTCACAAATCTGACGCAACAATTTTCGCGTATTATCTTTTGACTTATTATCAATGAAGAGAATCTCATAATTATAATTTGGTAAATCTTTTTGAAACATTTTTACTAATGCTTGATGCATAAGTACTACATTTTCTTCTTCATTATAGGTTGGAACCATAATACTAATCGTTTTTTTCATCACAATACCTCTTTTCTTAACGAAAATAATAGTAAATTATAATGGCTGCAAATGGTACAATGATACAAGATCTTGCCATTAATAGCCAATGACACCATTTTTCTTTTTGTTCTTGTTTTAATAATTTTTCGGGACGATTAATCCAAAATAAGTATAGAAGTAATGCTAGTGCTGCACCACCAAATAAAGAATTATAATTTTTAAATTGCTCTAAAATTGGAAGGGTTGTGACACCATTTTTTTGAGGAATAAATTCACCGATCATAATATTCATAAGATTAGGTGAAAAAACCCAGTAATATATTTGGTATAATAAATATAAGAAAGATGCTGAAAATACTGATTCAATTAAAATATTCGTTTTACGATTTTCTTTGTTATATACTAAGAAAAAAATTAAAAAAGGAATTAAAAGAATTACCCATTGGGGATGAACTTCGCAAAAAATAGCAAATAATCCATAAACCACAAATGGAATATACATGGTATATAAGTCTATTAATTTTTTTTCTGATATGTTTTTTCCGTAGCAAAAACAACAAATGAGAACATAAAGTGTTGTAAATATAGAAGTATTTCCAAATGGTGTAATTAAATAACTTAAATTTAGCTTATTCATCATGTTGTTTTCAAATGAGTTCATCGATATTTGATACATTGGAGCATTTCGATAAATGATTTTCGGAATAATTACTAGACTAATGGCCAAAAGTGAATAACCAATAATTTTGCCAATATTTTTTTCTTTTAATAAAAGTAATGGAATAAATATTAAAAGTGCAAACAATTTTACAGAAATGGCAATAGCAAAAAATAATGTAAATTTGGGCAAATCATCTTTTAAATAATAGTAGATACCCAGCATAGTGAAAACTAGTGATAAGATATCATATCCTGCAAACATGGCAATAACCATAATCGTTAATGAAGAACTAATAAATAAGTATTGATACATTTTATTGTCTTCTTGGGATAATTTAAAGTGATTTATAATCTTTTTCATTACTTTAAAAAGAATGATCATCAAAGCTACTAAAAAAAGTTTAGCATAGAGAATAGCACCGTAGCTCTCTACCCAATAAAATCCCGTAATTTTAGTAAGAATTAATAATGGTAAATTCCATATTCCAAAAAAAATGTAGATGGGAAAATCGTATGTAATATAGGAATCTAATAAAATGCCACCAAAGGTTTTATAAGAGGCTTCATATAAATGATAAAGCTTCCCCTGAAATAATAATTTATCAAAAGTAATTGAAGTATTGGTAGTAATTAAAATATCCCCATAAAGAAATATTAAAAAGCATAGCGCAAAAATAGATAGTGCTATGATCCATTCTTTTTTTAGGACTTTTTCATTATTTTTTGTCATGTTGAACCTCCTGTTTTCGAAAACTAAAGTTTTTATGCCCAAACCAGCTAATTAATGTTGTAATTACTAGGTTTAATAATCCAGCGATATAAGGACTAATATTTAAAATGCTTTTAAAAGTAAAAAGCGTTATGGTTCCAATAATATAACTAGCAACATAAACTGATACAAATTTTAATAATTCTTTACCCGCTTTTTCTTTACTTTTAAAGGTATAAAAACGATTCCACAGATAACTGTGACCAATACCGATGATAGTTGAAATGGTGTTAGCAACTAGATAATTGATATTAAATAGTAACAATACGGCATAAACGCCATAACCCACAAAGGTATTTAACCCGCCGACGAGAAGAAAGCGAAATTCTTGTCTTTGCAATAGTTTTTTTATCATATGTTTTCCTACTTTCGGCTTTCTGGCTTTTTATCCAAAACATAATCTTTTAATAAACTATAATTTGGATTGTAGAAACGATCATTCATTAATTCTTTTTCCCATTTTTCTGTCATATAGTTTACTTCACTAACAAATCGCTTATATTTTTCGGTTGTATTATCTAGTCCTCGAGATTTAGATTCATGATGATATAATTCTACGGTAGGAAGAAAGACATTATAATACCCTTTTTTTAATAGTTTTAGATTAAAGTCAACATCGTTAAATGCTACTTTTAAATCTTCTTCTAACCCTTTTACTTCATTCCACTTTTTTCGTTCAATTAATAAACATGCGGCGGTTACAGCACTGTAGTTATAAGGAACAGATAAACGTCCTCCCCAAACTAAAGCATCCCTAGGTGAATTTAAAAATACATGAGCAGCAACTCCACCTAGTCCTAAAACGACACCTCCATGTTGTACAGTTTCATCCGGATACAATAATTTTACACCAACGGCACCGATATGTTTTTGGCTAGCGTATCCTAGCATTTTTTCTAACCAATCTGGTGTAATCACTTCGACGTCATTATTTAATAGTAAGATATAGTCGCCAGTTGCTTTTTTTTCAGCCAAATTATTAATTTTAGAATAATTAAATTCAAAATTAGCATCAACAACTTGGAAATTGTCATGTTCTTTTTTGTATTTTTCTAATAAATCAAATAAATCTTTTTCACTGCTATTGTTATTTACTAAGATAATTTCAAAATTAGTATAGGTCGTTTTTTCGTAAATCGATTTTAAGCAGTTTTCCGTAATATCAGCATGATCTTTGGTTGGAATAATAATAGAAACTTTGGCATTTTTGGGAACTTCATATTCTATTTGATAATAAGGACAATTATCACTAATATTTACGGTACCTTTTATTTTTCTTCGTTTTAAGGCATCTTCTAAAGCCAGTTTTCCTTTTTCTAGAGCATAGCTTTTGTTATCAATCACCATAGATGTGGAACCCTCTACCATTCGCCAGTGATATAGTATTTTGGGAATATGATAAATATTGTTGGTTTGTTCAGTAAATCTTAAGAATAAATCATAATCTTGAGCACCTTCATAGCCAATTCTGAATCCGCCAATTTTATCCATAATACTTTTTCTTAATACGGTAAAATGGCAAATATAATTACTACTTAATAGGGAGTCTGGAGCAAAATCTGATTTAAAGTTTGGATCACAGCGTTCACCTTTTAAGTTAATTTTATCTTCATCGGAATAAATCATGTCTATTTTTTTATTTTCATTTAAAACTTTTACAACTTCATATAATGCATGTTTATCTAATGTGTCATCGTTGTCTACAAGTCCTACAAATTCGCCTTTGGCAAGCTTTAAGGCATCGTTCGTTGTAGCTGAAATATGACCATTTTTCTTACGATATTTGACAATAATCCGAGAATCCTTTTTTTCATATTCTTTTAAGGTTTCTTTGGTTTCTTCTTTTGTAGAGCAATCATCTACTAAAATAATCTCAAAATTTTGATACGTTTGATTTAAAAGAGAATCAATGCATTCACTTAAATAAGCTCTACCAATATTATAAACGGGAATTAGAAGAGAAATTAGTGGATTATAGGATAACTCACTTTCTTCACTAAAGGTTTCATTTTGTTTTAACCATTTGTTATATTC
>JAAWDB010000073.1 GCA_022793555.1 Bacilli bacterium | reverse complement strand
TTATAAAGCCGCAGCGATTGGTGGAATCTTACATGATTTTTACGATAAACCTTGGCAAAATACAAAAGAAAAAAAACCGTTTTTAAAAAAACATGGCTTTGTCCATGCCGAAGAAGCTCGAATTAATGCGTGGAAATATTTTCCGGAAAAAATGAATTTCAAAGTAGAAGACATTATTAGAAGACATATGTTTCCTTTAAATAAAAGACCACCAAAATACAAAGAAAGTTGGTTAATTTCCTTTGTAGATAAAGCAGATTCTATGGATTTTATTATGCATCCCAAAGCTTTATTTAAAATATTTTTTCACAAAGAAATCGCTGCCGAAAAAAATCTTACCAAACAAAATTTTATCAAAAGACTAAAAAAGAAATTACAACATAAGTAGTTTTTATGGGCGTAAAATAGGGGTAAAAGCCTTTGCAAAAAAAATTGACATAAGATATAATGTCTATGGTGGTAAGGTATGGCAAAAAAGAAAAAATCAAAAGATGCAGAAGCAAGTAAATTTACCTATTCGGTGGAACTGACTGGTTTAATTTTAATCTTAATTGGTTTAATTGGCTTTGGATTTGGCCCTGTTGGAACATTAATCAAAAAATTTGCTATGTTTTTACTTGGAGAATGGTGGCCAGCCATTTTAATTTTGGTTTTATTTTTAGGATTCTTTATGTTAATCAAACGAAAATTACCAAACTTTTTTAGTGCCAAATTAATCGGCCTTTATATTTTTATTATTGTGATTTTAGTAATGAGTCATTTTACATTTATTAAAGAATGTGAAAGTGCCAAAGATATTTTTAAAGCAACCATCGATAATTATATGTTACGAGTAGCATCCATTGGAAGTACCAATGCTCTAGCTACATCTGGTCAAACCTCGATTGTCATTGGTGGGGGAATTATCGGGGCTGTTTTCTCATTTTGTTCAGCGTCTTTATTTGGTGCCTCTGGAACTTACATCGTTCTCGCTTTTATGTCTCTTTTTGGATTAATATTAATTTTCAATATCAATTTAGGAAATATGTTTAGTGGTTTTGCTAGTTCATTAAAAGAATTAAAACCAGAGAAAAAAGAAAAATTACCAAAAGAAGAAACGATGGAAGTATATGATTACGAAGAAGATCAGGAGTTTTCTCATCCGCCAATCGATGATCGAATTGTCGTATCCAGTGTGGAAGAATTAAAACATTTTGAGCGTGAACAACCAAAAATGGAAACAAGCCAAGGAATAAAAGAAGATAGAGTAATGCCTAATACTGTAGCGTCTGATGATGGAGAAGGAAATATCAGTTTTGTCAATGCTGATTATCATTTACCAAGTATAAATCTTTTAGATAACCCAGAAAAGCCAAAGAAAACCAATTCAAATCAATTTATTATTAGCAACAAACAAAACTTAGAACGAGTTTTAAAAGACTTTCAAATTGCTGGAAGAGTAGTGGATGTTCATATGGGTCCAAGTGTAACCCAATATGAAGTTGTCGTACCATCAGGAACAAAAGTAAGTCGAATTGTCGGAATTAATAAAGAAATAGCTTTAGCTCTAGCAGCCAAAGATGTCCGCATTCAAGCGCCGATTCCTGGAAAAAGTACTATTGGTATCGAAATCCCTAATCCAGTAATCAGTGCCGTAAAAATAAAAGAAATTTTAGGAAACATTCCGAAATCCCAAGAAAATGCCAAAATGTTAGTTGCTTTAGGAAAAGACATTATGGGTCGTCCTCAAACTGCTGATCTTTCGAAAATGCCTCACTTATTAGTAGCTGGTTCAACCGGTTCAGGAAAATCGGTTTGTGTTAACAGTATGTTAGCATCCTTATTAATGCTTTATCGTCCCGATCAAGTAAAAATTATGTTAGTAGATCCCAAAAAAGTAGAATTATCCAATTACAATGGGGTTCCTCATTTACTTTGTCCAGTTGTCACGGATCCCAAAAAAGCATCACTAGCTTTACAAAAAATTGTAGTGGAAATGGAAAAACGTTATGATACTTTTGCAGAAACTGGCGTAAAAAATATTGGTAGTTATAACGATTATATCGAAGAACAAAATAAAATGAATCCCTCAAGTCCCTTACCAAAAATGTATTATATTTTAGTAGTCATTGATGAACTTGCTGATTTAATGCTAGTTGCCAGCAAAGAAGTAGAAGAATCCATCATGCGAATTACTCAAATGGCCAGAGCTGCAGGAATCCATTTAATTGTTGCTACCCAAAGACCATCGACCGATGTTATCACCGGAGTTGTTAAAGCGAATATTCCATCTCGTATTTCCTTTGCGGTATCTAGTCAAATTGATTCTAGAACTATTTTAGATATGCCAGGGGGAGAAAAACTTCTAGGTAAAGGAGATATGTTATATTTACCAATGGGTGAAAATACCCCGATTCGTATTCAAGGATGTTTCATATCCGATGATGAAATTCGAAGAGTGATTGAACATGTTTGCAAAGAACAGCAAGCTAAATATGATGAAAATTTAACAACCAATTTAAATAGTGCCCATATTGCTGGTGCAGATAGTGAGCCAGAAGAGTATGATGATCCACTATATAATGAAGTGGTCGAATTTGCAGCTAAGACAGGTAAGATTAGTGCCTCTCTTTTACAAAGACGTTTCCGCCTAGGATACAATCGTGCTGCCCGAATTGTCGATTTATTAGAAGAAAGAGGAATTATTGGACCACAAAATGGTTCAAAACCAAGGGAAGTTCTTATTAAATTAGAAAACAAAGATGAAGAAGCTTAAACGCCTCTTTTTTTAATTACTTTGATAAATAGATGTTATGCTATAATAAACTAAGAAATGAAGGATTAATATGTTAAATGAAAAAAATACCAACAAGCGCTTTTGGGAAATTATTAAAGTTCATTATGAAAAAGAGTGTTATACCGATGTCCTAAAAGATGCTTGTTTATATATGATTCAACTAGTTCAAGAAAAATCAGAAACAGAAAATATGGACGGCGAAAAACTAATTAACTACGTTTTTTCTGAAAAAAATCCCAAATTACTGATCAATGCCAATCAAACGATCACCGAACAAGATATTCAGCGTGGTTTTGGCATGATTTTAAAAGGAATTATTTGTGCCATTCGAAATCCCATAAGTCATAAAAGAGATATTCTATTTACCAAAGAAGAAGCGGATAGTATCCTAATGTTTATGAATAGTTACATAATGCCGAAGTTAGATGACTCAAAGGACTTTGGTTACGTAGAAAACTGGTATGAGTACATTTTTGTTGAAGGGGAAGAAGATAGCGAAACTTATTCTAAAACTTTATTAGAATGCATTCCCAAAAAAGAAAAAAAAGATTTAATGATTCACATCGTTGAAAATTTAGAGACAATTGAATTAAACACTTTTAATTATTTTATCAAAGAATTATATACAAGCTTAACTAAAAAAGATCAAGATGATATTATCAAATTATTAAATAAGAAAATTATCAATACCAAAAATGATAGTTACTTATGTAGTTTTCTAAATCATTTCCCGAAAAGTATTTGGAAACCACTCAACAACCTAGCATGTGCACGTATCGAAGAAAAAGTTAAAAAAAGTATCAAGAATGGGAAAATTCCAAGCTCTTCGATTCAAGAGACTACCACCAGCAAAAGTTCTTTAGGGATTGAAGCCGTCCCTTGGCTAACTAGTTTTAATAATCAAGGAGAAATATGGGAATTATTATTTGACAAATTAGAAATTTCTGATGAAACCGCGAAATATGCGATCAGCTATTTTCCTTTTAATTTAAACTTATTTGAGAAATATGCCGATCGTATAATCAATGGGCTAAAAAATGGCAATAGGTATTATCATAAAATCGTGGGCTGCGAAATCGCTTTTTTAGATTCTGATTCAGAAAGACTTCAGAAAATAAAAAGAGCATATAATGAATTTCAAGAAGATGGTGTCAAATTATGAAAAATAAAACCGAATTCATTTGACTTACTTCTTTTTTTTTGGTAAAATTTTGCTATTAAATATTCTTTGAGATTGAACGGTGATTTTTTGGAACATTATTTTACCAATAACGAAAATTTACAAAGCGAAATTAGAACTCTTGCTTATCACTACAAAGATGAAGAGTTTCTTTTCCTAAGCGATAATGGAATATTTTCCAAAGATAAATTGGATTTCGGCAGTAGACTTTTAATCGAAACTTTTTTAGAAAATGAAAAAAGAACCAATCTCGATTTATTAGATGTCGGATGTGGTTATGGTTTTATTGGGATAACCGTCAGTAAAATATTAGATAGTTTTGTAACAATGTGTGACATAAATAAAAGGGCTCTTCATTTAGCAAATAGAAATATCGAAAAAAATAAGATTCGGGGCGAAACCATTCTTTCAAACATTTATGAAAATATTACTAAAAAATATGATGTTATTTTAACAAATCCTCCAATTCGAGCGGGAAAAGTTGTTGTTAGTAAAATATTAATGGATGCAAAAAATCACTTAAAGCCAAAGGGGACCTTATGGTTTGTAATAAGGAAAGATCAAGGTGCTAAAAGTATGCTGGCTTTAGTAAGTAAAATAGCAAAGTGTGAAATAATTGAAAAAAGCAAAGGTTTTTATATAATGAGGGCAGAATTTAGTTGACATTGACAAGACCTACTGCTAAAATTAGAAATTGGTGACGTGTTGATTTTTTGCGCAAAAAATTAAAAATCAAAAATATATTAGATGGGGTGAAATCGTGGCTTACACATTAAAAAAATTCGGTGATTACCGTGATAGAAGAAGCTTTTCTA
>JAAWDB010000072.1 GCA_022793555.1 Bacilli bacterium | reverse complement strand
GCTGTTAATTGTTTATAATTCATATATGAGCTCCTCCTTGCCGGGTTGGGCTCTTTTATTATATCAAAAAGCCGCACCTAGTGGTGCGGTTCAATTTTCAATTTAAGAAAATGAATCTTAGCGATTCATTTTTAAATGTCTAAATTTTCGATTTCTTCATTTTCTAAAGCCTCTAAAGTTTCCGTTTCAGTTTCTTTATCTGGGAAAACTTCTTTTGCTTCAGGTTTTACTTTACCAATGATTGCATCTTTTATATCGCTATCACTTTCACCTAAATCATCATCAATATCAATGACGCGAAGTACTTCTTCAAAACTAGTAAGACCTTGCATTACTTTTAAAAGACCATCTCGTAATAAACTAATCATATTGGGATCATCATAGATTAAATGTCTTAAATCTTCTTTTTTCATATTATTGACAATAGCATCTCGAATACTTTGGTTAATTTCTAAAACTTCATGAAGTGCAACACGTCCATGATAGCCATTGTAGCATTCATTACAACCTACAGGAGTATAAATGTCAGTAACGTCCATATGAAGGGCACTTTTAAAAACAGCTTGTTCATAAGGTGTTGCCTTTCTGGAACTTCGACATTTGGGACATAATTGCTTACATAAACGTTGAGAGACAATTCCCTCTAGCGCACTTCCAAGTAAATAACGTTCAACATCCATATCAACTAAACGTTCTATAGTATTTAATGAATTATTCGTGTGAATTGTAGATAGTACTAAATGACCAGTAATAGAAGCACGTACTGCAATCCTTGCTGTTTCATTATCACGAATTTCTCCAATCATGATAACATCAGGATCTTGTCGTAAAATACTTCGAAGAGCGTTTGCAAATGTTAAACCAATTTCACTCATCGTTTGAACTTGATTAACACCACTTAACTTCATTTCCACGGGGTCTTCAACCGTAATAACATTTCTGCTTATCGTATTTAATTTTTGAAGCATGGTATAAACTGTTGTTGATTTACCAGTTCCTGTTGCTCCAGTAACCAAAATAATTCCATTCGGTTTATTGACAAACTTATTAATTTTAATAAAATTCCCTTGAGAGAATCCTAAAGTTTCTAATCCACCCAAACTCATTGAATAATCTAAAATACGAATTACAATTTTTTCACCATAAACCGTTGGAAGAGAAGAGACACGCAAATCTAAATTCAAACGGTTAATTGTACTTCTTATCGCACCGTCTTGCGGTAGTCTTGATTCAGTAATATTCATACCCGCAATAATCTTAATTCGCGTAATTAGATTTTTCTTAACCGCTTCAGGTACTTGGGCATAACGAATAAGTTCACCATCTACCCGAATACGGACAATTAAATCAGTAGGTGTTTGATCAAAGTGAATATCACTGGCTTTCCGTTTTGCCGCATCAATAATCATATCATTGACGATATCAACTATCGGCATGTTATCATAATCATAATTTCGAAGCATCATATCACCTTTTCTAAACCCCTTATTCTTATTTCTAATTATACAAGAAAATAAAAAAAAGAACAAGTTATAGATAAAAAGATAATCCTCATAAATTGACAAATTATCAAAAATATTTTTGATAAGATACAGATGGTGATTTTATGAAAAAAACAATCCTAACAGTATTATTCGCTTTCTTACTTGGTGGAGTCTTATCTGGTCTCGCAATTTATGAATTAAAAGACAAACTAAATTTTACATTAGATGATAATACAGTAACCGCTTTTCAAGTGGGGGTCTACAAATCTTTTGAAAATGCCCAAAAAGCAAGTGAAAATCATCCTGGGTCGATAACCATTAAAGATGGCGATTATTTTAGAGTTTTTATTGGAGTGGCCAAAGGTACGGATTGGACCACTTCACTAGAGTCTTATTACTTATCTAAAAATGTAGTGGTATACCCAAAAGAAGTCAAAGTAACTTCTTCCTTTATCAAAGAATTAAGTAAATATGAACCCTTAATTACCAAAACGGATTCAGCAATTTATGACGAAATCAATGGGGAGATTTTAAAGAAAATGGAAGGCGAATTATTATGAGTTTAAAAATGAAAGATCTTCCAAGTACAGAACGACCAAGAGAAAAATTTAAAAGAAGTGGCTTTCAAAAACTAAGTGATATTGACTTACTATCACTTCTTTTAAGAACAGGAAGTAAAGACTTATCAGTTCGCGATTTAGCTACCAATCTCCTTTTGGAAATTGGTTCATTAAATGAATTAGCATATACTTCCTTAGAACGACTTTCTAAAATTAAAGGCGTTGGTGAAGTAAAAGCCATCACCTTATTATCTGCCTTAGAACTTGGTAAGCGAGCGATGGCAAGAGATATGCAAAGTAAAAAAAGAATTCATAGTGCTGAAGATCTTTACGAAGTTTTCTCACAAGAATTAATGTCTTTAACTCAAGAACATTTTGTTGCCGTTTTCTTAAACAGTAAAAATGAAATTATAAAAGCCAAAACCATTTTTATTGGTAGTGCTAATCGAAGTATTGTGCATCCAAGAGATATTTATAAAGAAGCAATTAAATATTCAGCAGTAAAATTAATGTGTTTGCATAACCATCCAAGTGGGGATCCAACTCCAAGTATCGAAGATACTGCTTTCACAAGTCGCCTAATCGAAGCTGGCAATCTTCTTCAAATTCCACTACTTGATCATATCATTATTGGGCAAAATAGTTATTATAGTTTTTATGACCATGTTATGAAATAAAAAAAGGTGACCAAACTAATAAGGGTGAGATCATGAAAAAATTATATAATCAACTTATTTTACTTTTTTTCTTATTTTGCTTTCTTACCTTTGACTCCTTTTCAAACTTAATCACAAAAATCCAAAAAGAACCAGAATTAGATAGTTCTTTACAAATAAAATATCAAAACCTTTTAAAGGATTTTGAAGACTTATCTGGCTTAAAAGAAATAAGTCTTTTAAATATTACCAGCAATTACGCCCAAATCCTTTTCCATGATCCTTTAGAATTTTTTTCGGAAATTACCATCTCAAAAGGTTCGCAAGAAAATATTATGCCAAATAGTGCAGTCATCACAAATGAAGGGTTAATCGGAATAGTAAAATCAGTAACTAATCATACCAGTAAAGTAAGGCTTCTTACAAATATTAATACCAATTTATCAGTGAGAGTAGGAGATTCTTTTGGTATTTTGACAACGAATTCCCAAAAAGAAAATTGGATTAAGAATTTAACCAAAGAAACCAAAATAGAAATAGGAGATAAAATCTATACCTCTGGCTTAACAGAAATTCCTGGTGACATTTTAATAGGAATTGTAGAGCAAATTGAATTAGATGATCTGGGCTTAACCACATCTATAAAAATTAATCGCACTGCTAGTTTAGATAATTTAAATTATGTGACCATTTTAGCTAAGGAGATAAAAGAATGAGCCTAGGATTGCTTATGGATTTTTTCTTAATAAATTCCCAACAGTTTATTCCCTCCTTTTTTCTAATTGGTTTTACGCGCGAAAAAAAGACGAGTATTTTATCTTTTTTTACCTACTTTATCATTTATGATTTATGGATTTATCAAACCTTTGGAAAAATGACCCTGTTGCTATTTTTTTTAATACTAGTAAAAAAATTTTTATTTAAACATCATCCTATTATTCAATTTAATTTAATTATCTTCCTATTTTTTAGTGGTTTAATTTTCTTAAATCATTTATCTTTACAATTTCTATTAGAAAAAAAAATATGGACGACATTCATTTTATTAAACCTATGTCATGTATTGGTTAGAAAATACTAAACGCATTATTGCGTTTTTTTCATAAATCCAGCGTTTGATGCATAAATTGTAACGGGTGAGAAAATGGACAATCTATTAGAAATTGAAAAAGCACGTTTAAAAAGGAAACATAAATATGGTATCAACCTACCAAAATCTCCTAAAAAAAATAATCCCCTCAAAAATCAAATAATAACCCACGTTTTAATCGCGATCATTTTTGTCTTGGGAAGTGCAATTTATATTTATTGGTCAGATGAAAATAAAGAAATGTATAAAAAAAATGTATTTGAAACAAGTTTATCTTTTACGACGATTAATGAATGGTACGAAAAAGAATTTGGTAAAGTAATACCTATTGACTTAAATAATATAACGACACCAGTTAACAAAAATGAAAATGATTATTCCAAAATATCTAAATATCAAAATGGTGTTTCTGTTGAAGTAAGTAAAGATTCCATCATCAGTGCGCTAAATAGTGGAATAGTTGTCTTTATCGGCGAAAAAGAAAACTATGGTAATGTAGTTATCGTTCAAGGAATTGATGGAGTTGATGTCTGGTATGGTAATATC
>JAAWDB010000071.1 GCA_022793555.1 Bacilli bacterium | reverse complement strand
TTTATATAATGAATTTGCGTGCAGTAAATAAAGAACATAGAGGAGACAAAAATGAAAACTGATATTAGAATTCTTATGATTGATGACAATGAGAAAATCATAAGAGAAGTAGAACAATACTTTAAGGGACACGCAGTAATTAGTCTGGCAAAAGTGGCTACTGATGGTTTAAAAGGTTTAGATTTAATCAAAAATCATCAGTCAGAATATGATTTGATTCTAATGGATTTATTACTATCAGAAAAAGATGGTATTGAAATTCTAGAAGAAATGAAACAAGAAGGGATTAAAAAGAATGTAATCATTGTTTCTAGCTATAAAAAGGAATATTCCATTAAAATGGCAAGCAAATACGACATCGATTACTATATGTTAAAACCTTTTAGTCTTGAATCATTAGAAAAGAGAATTTACGAAGTCGTAAATGGTGAACCAATGAAATCAGAGACGAAAGAAGACAACAAAGTTCAAATGGCTATCAGTAAATTATTACATAGTCTAGGAGTACCATCACATATAAAAGGATATCAATATATTCGCGAAAGCATTTATATGATGTATTCATCAAAAGAAATGCTTGGTGGAATTACAAAAGAGATTTATCCTGAGATTGCCAGTCGTTTTGATACCACTGCATCAAGAGTTGAAAGAGCAATTCGTCATGCAATTGAAGTAAGTTGGTCAAGAGGTGACTATGAACTAATGGAAGAAATATTTGGACATAGTGTTGATTATGATCGTGCCAAACCAACAAATTCTGAGTTTATTGCCACATTAGCAGATCGTTTAAGAATTGATCGTAATTTAGTAGTAGCATAAAGGAAGTGAAAACTTTCTTTTTTTAACAAGTATTTATTTTTGTGCTAAAATAGGACCAGGTGATGACATGAAAAAAATCTTAACAATTATCTTAGATGGATTTGGCATGCGTGAAGAAGAACAAGGAAATGCCATAAAGTTAGCAAATCCCGAAAACTTTAATCGTCTATGGAAACAATATCCACATTCTTTGCTTCATGCCTCAGAACAATATGTCGGTTTAGAACCCGGTCAATTTGGAAATAGTGAGGTAGGACATTTAACTATCGGAGCCGGAAGAAAAATCAAACAGCCCATCGATCAAATGAAAGAATTCATTGAAACAGATATGAGTACTAATGAAACCTATTTAGAAATGATTAATAAAATTACCGAAGAACGAAAAAGAGTTCATATAATGGGGCTTTGCAGTAATGGAAAAGTTCATTCTGATATTTCTCAAATTATCAATGTTTACAAACGTTTAGTGGCTGATGGTGTGAAAGAAATTTTCTTTCATATTATAACGGATGGAAGAGATACAAAAACCGATATTTCTTATCAATTTATTAAACAAATCGAAGATGAAATTTCCATTACGGGAATTGGGCACATTGCTACGATTTGTGGAAGATACTATGCCATGGATCGCGATCATAAATGGGAACGTACCAAAAAATACTATGACTTAATTACGAAAGGAATTGGACTTTCTACGGTAAATATTCAAAATACGATCGAAGCACTATATACTAGGAAAATCACCGATGAATTTTTAGAGCCAATCTTAGTAACGCCAAGAGGAATTATAAAAGATAATGATATTCTATTATGGATGAATTATCGTACCGATCGAGCTCGCCAAATTCTAAGTGCTTTTACCGATCCGAAATTTGAAGATTTTATTTCCTACGATATTCATCCTGATGTATATACCTTTGTGGCAATTGATAAAAATATTAAGACCACCCATTTTTTATCGGACAATATGGTGGAAAACCCTTTGGGCATTTATTTATCGAAATTAGGTCTTACCCAAGCTCGTATTGCAGAGACAGAAAAATATGCGCATGTAACATTCTTCTTTGATGGTGAATATAATGGTGCGATTGAGGGGGCAAACAAATATTTAATTCCTTCTCCTCAAGTGGCGACCTATGATATGAAACCAGAAATGAGTGCGGTGGAAGTTACCAAAAAAGTAATCGCTTGTATGGAAAAAGATATTGATTTTATTTTAGTGAATTATGCCAATCCAGACATGGTCGGACACACAGGAGTGATTGAGGCAGGGATTAAAGCAATTATGACCGTTGATTTATGTCTTGGTAAGCTAATTGAAAAAGCAGAAGAAAATTTTTACCAAATTGTATTACTTGCTGATCATGGTAATGCAGATATCATGTTAAATGAAAAAGGAGAACCCGTAACAACTCATACAACGGCTCTGGTTCCATTTATTCTAACGGATGAAAAAGTAAAATTAAAAGAAACTGGAGATTTAACAATGGTGGCTCCTACTATTCTAGAATATATGGATATCGCACTACCAAAAGAGATGAAAGATACGCCAAGCCTAATAATAAAATAAAAACGATCAAAGTAAGATCGTTTTTTATTTTACAGAAACAAGCTCTTTTTGTTCTTCAAAAAATTTATTGATAGGAACCCCAAGAACTTGGCTAATATTCCATAATACGGGAACACTAACACCTTGCAATCTCTCTGCTTCAATTGCTCCAATTAAACCAGTAGAAACACCAATGATTTCTGCTAACTTCGCTTGAGAAATCATTTCTTTTGGATGATTCAAGTTATATAGTTGACGATAATATCTTACATTAGCACCAACAATTTTAAAAATATCTTTTTTCTTATTATCTAAATATAAATTCATAATTTTCCCTCGCAATATATATATTTTCTCATAAGTTCACGGAATGTAAATTTATCAAGATTAACAAAATTATACCTATAATTGAAAAATCTAACTCATACGTCGTATGAAAAGAGAATAACTACGAAAAAGTGATTAGAATTTAGAAATTAATTTTTATTTTAGAAAATTTAGACAAATAAAAAGAGCTTTTGATTCACAAGTTTACAAAGAAAGAAAAAATAAAGTAGTAATTGCCTTAAAACTAGTTATAATAAAATAAGGAGGAATAAACAAATGAGATTAGAAAATAAAGTTGCAATTGTAACAGGTGGTGCCATGGGCAATGGTCGAGGAATCACTGAAGTCTTCTTACAAAATGGAGCAGATGTTATCATTCTAGATTATGCTGATACCTTAAATCAAACAATTGAAGAATTAAAAAAAGACCACGAAAAAATAAGTGGCTATCAAGTAGATATTAGAGATTCAAAAAGATTAAAAGAAATTATAGAAGAAATCAAAAAAGAAAAAGGACGAGTAGATATTCTAGTAAATAATGCTGGCGTTGCCAAACTAATGCCTTTTCTAAGTATGTCAGATGAAGTAAGAGATTTTCATTTTGACATTAATATTAAAGGAACATGGAACGTAACAAAAGAAGTTCTACCTCTTATGGAAGAACAAAAATATGGACGTATTGTTAATTTATCAAGCGTAACAGGACCAATGGTCGCCGATACGGGAGAAGTGGCTTATGCAACCACTAAAGCAGCACTAATCGGCTTCACTAAAGGTTTAGCTATGGAAGTTGTTGATAACAATATTACTGTAAATGCGATTATGCCAGGATATATCATGACTCCGATGGTTGAGAAAATTGCAAAAGATACTGATGCTGAAAATCCAGAAAACGTTGTGAAAGGGATAGCAGAAGGTATTCCTATGAAACGTTTAGGAACGATTGAAGAACTAGGCCATTTAGCTTTATTTTTGGCAAGTGATGAATCCACATACATTACAGGTCAAGGTTTCGTAATTGACGGTGGTTCCACACTACCAGAAACCAAATCAGTTGGCGTATAACCAAATATTCAATGATAAAAAATCACACCAACCATATAATTTATGGGAGTGTGATTTTTTTGAATATAATTGATACAACATTTTATAACTTGGTAAACCAAATAAAGTCATTGAGTGAAAAAGAGATATATCATAAAATGCGTCAGGCATTTGACCAAGTTCCCGAAGAAATGCAAAGAAGTTTTATGAATTTCTTTAATCAATTTGGTTATTGGGGACTGTTAGATATTGATAAAAATAATTACGAAGAAATTGAATTAAAAAGTAGCGCTTTATTTCATCATATCGACGACTTTGTTTGGATGTATGAACATTTAAACGATTATCGATCTAAAAAAACCTTATATTCCATTTTAAGCAACTGGTTTCAATATGATTTCGATACCTCATCGAAAACAAGAGAAATTTTATTTGATGACTATTTCGACTTAGATATCGTGAAATGCGATGAGAATGAAGTGATTGTCGATTTAGGAGCCTATACAGGTGATACGATTCTTTCTTATCTTCATAATTATGGACTAAATTCTTATAAGAAAATTTATTGTTATGAAATTACTCCAGAAACGTTTGAAGTTTTAAAAGAGAATCTAAAGCCTTACCCGAATATTGAATGTCGCTTAAAAGGCATTGGTGATGAACTAACTTCTATGTCGGTTAATGATAATGAAGAAAGTTCATCAGCGAACACCTTAAAAACAGCCGAAAATGGTTCGGTTACGGTTACAACATTAGATCAAGATATTAAAGAACCAATTACACTTATTAAAGCTGACATTGAAGGTTTTGAGCAAAAAGCAATCAAAGGATGTTTAGAACATATAAAAAAGGATCATCCTAAATTATTAATATCCGTTTATCATAATAACGAAGACTTGTGGAAAATTGCGAAAATGATTTATGAAGTTCATGATGATTATAAATTCTACTTAAGATATAATAGCTATCCAACATATCCTACAGAAATAACATTAATCGCTATATAAAAAAAGAAAAAAGTATTATATAATGAAAAATAAGAGAGCAGTGATCAAATGAATCTATTAAATAAATTAAGAAATACAATAAATAGCTTAGAAGAAATAGCCAACAATTTTGAAAAAACAAAAGTCCAAAGAACCGATGAAAATAAACAAAAAGAAAATAGTGAAAGAGAAAATGAGTATCAAGTTGCATCACTGCCTATTAATTGGACAAATCATTTAACTCATGAAAAGAAAGCATTTGAATTTTGGGGAATAAATTTCAATTATCAAAAAACTAATCCAACTTGCTTTTATATTACCGATAATGATTTTGATGTAGCAGAGATTTGTAATGTTTATTTATTCTCGATAAATGGCCAAGAATTTGATTATTCAAATTTAGATTTACAAAAATCCACTATGATAAAATTTGGCATTCCAGAAGTAGCTTGTAATCCAGAAATTCAAGAACAGATGGATCGATATGTGGAGGCAAGAAATGCAGGGAGAGCGATTATCGAAAAAAAAGAAATAGGATATTTAAAATACCGAATTCATGGTGAAACATGTTCCCATTACTATGATTGTCATCTTTATCAAATTGGTGATATTCGTTTTAAAATAGACTTAGTGATAAATAAAACTACTTTAAATAAAGAACATATAGAAAACATATTAAATGAGTATTATGCCATCATAAATACTTTACAAATAACAATTTAAAAGAATTTGAGAAAAAATTAAAAAAGACTTATAAAAGGAAAGATAAGAAAACCTGAAATAAGTCTTTTAAAATGAGTTAAAAATTAAGATCTAGTTTTATGAATATCCGGTGAAATCTCTGATAAATCCGTTAAAATGTTCAAAAAAGAACCATCACCCATAAAATTTAGTTCCTTCAAATGATGCGTTGTTTCATCGATCTGATTAATTAAGATTTCTTGATATACCTGAAAATAAGGAAGATGATCACGAATAAATTGTTTTTGTAAATCACTAAGTGTAGCTGGTGCATTAATAAAACCAAAAGCATCTTGATCACTCAAATCAGATATTGAATAATAGATTTGTAATGTACCTTGCAAAGTTACTGCTTCATCAAAATCATAATGCGTAATATCATCAATTAAAAGTGGCGCAAATGACTTTAATGGGGAAGAATCTTTTTGAGATAAAGGCATTAGTGCTTGATGATGTTCTCTTAAATTACTAGTTCGTATCACTGCATCAATATCACCATTTTGATACACATAAAGAAAAGCATAATTTCTTAAATCTTGAATATTTTGATAAACCAAAGAATTTTTTTGTTGCAAATCAAAGGGTAGCAAACCCTTTTCGGTATGATAAAAATAGATCATTTCGTATGTTCCTTCCTTATAAAATATAAAAATATCTTAACAAAGTCATGAAAAAAAATCAATTTTAAAGCAAGTTCAAAAAAAACAAAAAATATTTCGTCGATTTATTAGGATTTATGCAAAATTTTTCCTTGATTTTCATAGGATATACTGCTATAATCGATTCTGTATGACGGCGAAGATGTGCAAGGTTGCTGATACACTTGGAAGAGTTGATAAAAACTTTATGGGTATCAGGTAATTTGCAACGGAGCTAGTCTATACTAGATATAGGCGAAAGGAGGACATGTAACATGTCAAAAAGTAGAGTACGTATTAACTTAAAAGCTTTTGATAATAAAACATTAGATTTAGCTGCAGGAAAAAT
>JAAWDB010000070.1 GCA_022793555.1 Bacilli bacterium | reverse complement strand
TCCATGTCCCTCCACCATATAAATTGCCTCGTAGCCAAGTGGTAAGGCACAGGACTTTGACTCCTGCATTCCGGTGGTTCGAACCCACCCGAGGCAGCCATCTTATTTGGTTCGTTAGCTCAGTCGGTAGAGCATTTGACTTTTAATCAAAGGGTCTTGGGTTCGAATCCCAAACGAGCCACCATTAAATTGTTAGGAAACATCGATAATATCGATGTTTTTTCATGTTTTAACAAAAATTTAAAAATGATGAAAAAGCCTATAAAAAGCTATAAACCGCTCTCAGTTGGTGACAAATTGCTAACAAATGTCTAGCTTAAAAATGTCTATTTTAAAGATTTAATAAAACTAAAACTTATCTAAATAGTTCTGAGTTTTGAAATAGAATTAACATAAATGATGAAAAAGTACAAAATCTATTAATGATATTTTTAATGGCTTTGGCATGAGTAATAGTGATAATAAACTACTAAACAAAAAGTATTAGAAAGTGATCACAAAAGAAAAATGTTTTTCTAAATACTACATGACAGCACGCCTTTTTGTTGTAATAGAATGTTCTATTGATATCTTTGATTTTATAACATCGTAAATACCGATGTTTTTTTGTAAAAAAATTTGATCAATATATTAAAAACAAAAGTACTCACAACATCTATTGATATAAAAGTATAAAAATTCAATTTTTTCAAACAAAAATTTTAGATAGTAATTTTGTTTGAAAATTTGAATAATGTGTTTTAGAAAATAGAAAAAAACATGTCAAATTGAAAAGAAAAAAAGAAGTAAATAAAAAAATAACTTCGACGCCGATCGACGTAAATCAGTGTTAAAAACAGCTATAATAATTTTCATAAGAAAGGAATAAAAAAGTTATCTCTTTTTAGCGATTATCGGAAATTAGTCTTCCGTGGTTAATAGATTTCGCAACTTAATTGATATACTTTTTATAAGGTGGTTAAAGTGAAATTATCTAAGGCTGTATCTTTAAAAATATTATCAATTTGTGAAGAGAAAAATATTTCTGTAAATAAATTGGCAAGTATTTGTTGTTTGACACAAAGCACCGTACAAAATTTAATAGCAGGAAAATCAAAAAACCCTAAGATGCTAACCATCATACGAATTTGTGAAGGATTAGAAATTCCGTTACAAGATTTTTTTGACGATGAACTATTCCAAAGTATTGAAAGGGAAGATTGAATGAAGTTTATAAAAGAAAAAGAAGTTGAGATTGTATTAGAAGAAAATGATAAAATAACCATCTCAACAATGAAAGGAAACACAAGAAAGATTATCATTTCATGTAATAATGGAGCCTTAGAAATTGATGAGATATCAGTTGAAAAAATACGTTGGTTGAGTGAAGAAGAAAAAGCAATTAAAGCTATGCAAGCGTATAAAAAGAGCAAAAATATTAATTGCAGAAAAGAATAAAATCGTTTATAATACTATCTGAAAAAGAGGTAATATTATGAAAAAAGAGCATGAAAATAAATTGTTTATATGTTTATATTTGATGATAATACTTTTAGTAATTAATTCAATTACATTGTTTATAATTGCATCAAGATTAAACCCACAAGAAGAGAGTGCGTCAAATAGTCAAACATCCCAAGATAGCTCTACGACATATGATGTAAGTATGTTTACCTCTTTAACAGCGAAACAAGTTACTCAAAAAATAAAAAGTGGAGATCAATTTTTATTATTCATTGGTTATGAAGGTTGTACTTTTTGTAAAAAGATGTTACCAAATCTTCAAAAAGCTCAAGAAAGCTATAAATATACTACAGTGTATTTAGATATTGATAAGGCAGATACCTCATCTACAGATTATAAAGAAATGGCATCACTATTAAATATAAAGAAAACTGTAAATAATGAAACTAAAGAATTTGGCCAATTTCAATATACACCAATGATAGCTGTAATTAATGATGGTAAAATGGTAGATGGAATGATAGGGTATAATACTTATGAAAATTTAGTTTCTTTCTTAGAAAAAGCAGGTATACAAAAGTAGCTTTGATTCCGTAATGAAAGAAAACTCTTGAATTTTTAAAATGAGTGTAATATAATGAAAATGCATTCGTTTTGCACCCATAGCTCAATTGGATAGAGCGTTAGACTACGGATCTAAAGGTTAGGGGTTCGACTCCCTTTGGGTGCACCATTTTAAGTTTGTTGTAACAAAATTGTAACGATTGTGGTATACTATTAATGAAAACCGAGAAGTGGCTCAACTTGGTAGAGCACTTGGTTTGGGACCAAGGGGTTGCAGGTTCAAATCCTGTCTTCTCGACCATTTCGAAAATATCTCCTATTTTAGGAGTTTTTTTATTTTCAAAAAGTTTAACACAATATAATAAAAGGTCGAGAATTCAAAATATTTTTATCAACCCCTAAGGTCCTAATTATATTTCATCAAACAATTTAGGAATATCTTCTTCTCGGATTTCGAAAGTAGTACCACGATCGTGAATTTCGCCAAACCTTTCTTCATCTTTAAAATAAGAAATACGAAAAGTAACACGAATAATTCCAGTTTCAATTAATTTTAAAAAGGTTTCAAAATTTTTAAGACGAAAAAATTTGGCATTTAAATAACGAAAGTAGAGAGTTCCATTGGTATGCCACCTTTTTACAGGAATTAAAGCTAAATAACTCATTTTATGTTCGAGTCTTGATTTTAATTGTAAAAATGACCACGACATACTATTATCAATTAATTGAAAGTGATAGTCTGAAATAATAAGACGTACAACTTCATGTATATAATCTACTTTTAATAGATAATTTAAATTACTTTTCATAAATTTTCGTCGATTTCCTAAAATTGCCGTTTGAAAAACTTTAAATTGCGGATTTTTCTTATCTGGATATCCTCCTATTTTTAATAATCGTTTTATTTCCAATGGTTTATTATCAAAAGCCATAGAAAATAAACTAACAAATGGTTCACTTCTTTCTATTTTAGTTTTAAGCTCAATACCATAATAATCTGGTAATACTAATTGATCTTCATCTTTATGAAGCATTTTTTCTAAAGTAATCCCAGCTGCGCCAGTACCTTTACCTTTGCTAGGGATCCAATTTTTACATTGAATTTTATAGAGCTCCAATTTTAACTGCTCCATTGATTTATTAATATTTTCTGGTTTCATGGGTGCATACTATAAAGCAAACATCTTAAAAAAAATGCCGAATTTTTGCAGAAAATTAATAAAATGATTTTATTTTTTACCTAGATATTCCCAATAAGATATTGTATAATGAAAAAAAGATAGGGGAATGATATGAACACAAAAATTTTAACTGAGGATATGCTATATAAAATAGATGCGTATTGGAGAGCAGCAAATTATTTATCTTGCGCACAAATATATTTAAAAAATAATCCGCTTTTAAAAAGACCACTAGAATTTGATGATGTTAAAACAAAATTAGTGGGACATTGGGGAACTGTTCCAGGACAAAATTTTATCTACGCTCATTTAAATCGTATAATAAAAAAATACAATTTAAATATGATTTATATTTGTGGCCCAGGTCATGGTGGACAAGCTCCAGTATCAAATGTTTATTTAGACCCAGTTGCCGCGGTCGAGATTACGGTAGG
>JAAWDB010000069.1 GCA_022793555.1 Bacilli bacterium | reverse complement strand
TCATGCTTTTAATAAGGGCTTGAACAGCACCATATTATAGCATGAGAGATGTCATCTTGCTTTAAGCATTTTAATGCCACTCGTTTAACGAGTGGTTTTTTGATTATCTGCTTACGCAGATAACACCCTCAAAGGTTAATGAAAAAACAGTCTGATAATAAGACTGCTTTTTTTGTACAAAATACTCATTTTTTACCTAGAAAAAAGAAACTACAATTTAATTTTCAAAAAATTTTCTTGCCCTCTTAACCTGTGAATTGGTTAACGTTTCTAAATAAGGCTCAGGATTAATATTATGCCGAGGCTTAATAATTTGTTCAAAAGTTGAAATTAACCCTTTATCAATCCCTACTTCTTTTAAATACGCTAAATAATCATAATAATTATTTAATTTTAACTGATAAAAGTTACCTCCACAAAGAAAATTTAAAACGGTCATAACATAACAATAAATTTCCGAATCATCATTTGGAATAATATAACCATTACCATAAGCTCTTTCATTAACCTTATACTTGGTTGAATCATATTGCGCAAAGGAAAACGGTGAAGCATATCGTGCAGGAAAAACACAATTATTTCTTATTTTAGAACTATCTAAATCAATAACTCCTAATTCTCCCTTATCAAAATTCACAATGAAATTTGATTCATGAATATCATTCAAGTAAAAATCCTTTAATGGGGTCGTGGCACGCATAATTTTTAAATTCTTCCAAAATTTGACCAATTTTTTTCAAACAATAAATCTTAACTTCAAAACTCACAGCATCAGACTTTAAAACTGTAGCTAAATTAACGCCTTCCACAAAAGGAACAGTAAAACCAACAGTCTCTCCACTCACCGCCGCAATGGCATCAGGAATATTTAAATAAGCTGGAAAATAATTCTTATAATAATCTAGCATCGCCACAGTATATAACTTCGATGAAAAATACTCACCATCTAATTCCTTTAAATATTTTAAAACTTTATGTTATCCATGAAAAGTAAAATCATAGACTTTACATTCTGAATTACAAATTTCTTTACCAAGTTGTAGAATCTTTAAATGCTGTAACTTTTATTTTGAAATAGAAATAACTTTCATTACCCATCAAACCCCTTTTTGTAAAAGCTATTATAACATAAATTTATAAATTTAGTATTTTTTTATAAAATGTTTCCAAAGTTTTCGATAACAAATTCAAAAAATATTAACAATTTGTTCATGTTCATTCACATCAATTTGTAAAGCGGCAGGCATTTTTGATAACCCTGGCATTGTCATAATATCCCCAAGGTATACCACAATAAATCCAGCTCCAGCAGATACATGCAAATCTCTTACCGTAATGGTAAAATCTTTTGGATAACCAAGTAAATCCTTTTGATCACTTAAAGAATACTGCGTTTTGGCAATACACAAAGGATAATGACCAAAAAATTTTTGATAAAGCTCTAATTTTTCTAAAGCTTCATTCGTATACTTTACTTCTTTTGCATGAAAAATCTTCGTTGCCACTTTAAAAATTTTCTTATCAATCGGATCGTCATCTTGATAACATAATTCTAACGAAGGGGTCTGAAAATTTAAGATTTCTCGTGCCAAATCAGTAGCACCATCCCCACCTTTTGCATGAACATCATTCAAAATACATTTGGCTCCATAACTCTCGACAAAACGGATCACCTGATTGATTTCCGCTTCTGTATCCGTGGCATAACGATTTATAGTTACTATATAAGGAACACAAAGAGCTTTCATATTATCCATATGAGCGCGTAAATTCTCCATTCCCTTTTCTAAAGCATCCAAGTTTTCTTCAGCAATAACTTCCATACTTACTCCACCATTATATTTTAAAGCTTTGATAGTAGCCACTAAAACAACTGCTTTGGGCTTTAATTCATTAGTACGGCAAATAATATCTAAAAACTTAAAACCACCTAAATCAGACCCAAAACCGGCTTCTGTGATTACAAGAGGTGATAACTTCCTAGCCATCTTAATTGCTCGAACAGAATTTACACCCGGCGCTATATTAGCAAACGGTCCTCCATGAATAATAACTGGATTTTCTTCAAGTGTCTGCACTAAATTAGGTTTCATAGCATCTTTTAAAAGTGCTAATACCGAACCTGTAATGCCAAGATCTCGAACCCTTACAAAATCACCTTTCATATTTTGGGCAACAATAATATCATCAATTCTCTTTCTTAAATCATCAAAACCTTTACTGACACAAAAAATTGCCATAATCTCACTCGCTGCCGTTATCGTAAAATGATCTTTACGTGGAACACCATTTATTTTTCCCCCTAAACAAATTTCCACTTCTCTTAAAGCTCGATCATTCATATCCATGGTTCGCTCAAAATAAATTTTTGATATATCAATATCGAGTTCATTTCCATGTTTAATATGATTATCAATCATCGCACTAATTAAATTGTTAGCACTTGTTATTGCATGAAAATCACCATTAAAATGCAAATTAATGTCTTCCATAGGTAAAACTTGAGCATATCCTCCACCCGTTGCTCCACCTTTAATTCCAAATACAGGTCCCATGGATGGCTCTCGTAACGTTAATAAAGATTTAACCCCTAATTTCCAGAATGCATCATGAAGTCCAATCGCTACAGTCGTTTTTCCTTCACCAAATGGCGTTGGATTAATTGCTGTAACTAAAACAATTTCGCCCTTTTCCTCTTTCTTGATATTTTCAATCTTTGCTTTATATTTACCATACAAAATTAAATCGTCTTCCGATAAACCGATTTTTGTAGCAATATTCCGAATATCTTGCATTTTTTTACTCTGTGCAATTTCATAATCCTTTAACATAACATCATCCTTTCATGTTTTCTTTGCTAAAAGTGTATCACAAATTATAGAACAAAAGAAACAACAAAAGCCATTTTCCATTTTCATATTTCATTATTATAACTTTTTTATAATCCTGAACTTGTTATAAAAATATATGCAAAAGAACAAAGGAAATAAATTTATTTCGTCCTAGTCGTCACCTCCTAGACTTCAATTTCAACACTTGCTGCCATACTTTTTATCTTTTATAAACTTTCTTAGAAAATAAAAAAGAAGTTATTTTTCCAATTTCAACTTCTTTTCTTCAACAATCATTTTCATTCTTTCTTTTTCTAATTTATCCAAAATACGATATACATGACTTTTCTCTTTACCTGTCATAAATTCACGTTCACTAATTTCAAAAATAGCCATCAATTCTTTACGAACATTTAAAAATAAACGTTTTCCATATTTCTGAATTAACCCAATAACTTCTTCCCTTGAAGTTCTTGAGATTTTAAAACAATCATCATATTTTTCTCGTAATAAATCATATCGAATTTCACATGGAATCATATCATGAGTAGATGTAATTTTACTTTGAGTCCTATTAAAATATCGTTCATAATACTTTTTTTGAAAAGGTAATAAATTTTCTTCATGTTTCTGATAAAACAAGTGAATATCACCATCTGTAAAAGTATGATTTTTTCTAATGCCATCTCGATACTTACATATACTTAACATCAAATTCATCATTAATCGCGACAAAGTATTCACACTCAAAGACAAATGAAGCTTCAAAATAATCTCTTCCATTGTAAGTGGTTTACTACCATCAAGTCCATAATACAAATTAAAGATCTGAATAGCTAATTCTTTATTTCCATAAAAAGGCAAATCTTCATTATTTACGACACATTTATAATAATCAAAATCAAACTTAGCACAATCAGGATCATTCATAAGAAAATAAATTTTATTTTTTAAACGTTCCATTAAAGAAATGATCACAGGAGAACTTTCGTGATAATTTTGAGCTAATAACTCATAACTCAATCCATCTCGGTAATAAGAAATAATATACTTTCTTTCATAATCTCCAAAATAACATAACAAAGGAACTATATCATGTTCGAAATGAATAATACCTGGTATTTCATCATCTTGATACTTTTGAATGGCAACAATAGATTCTTGATATCTTCTTCGAACATAATGTATAGAATCTCCTAAAATTTCTGATATTTCATTCATAGTTTTATATGGATATCCTTTTAGTTCAAACAAATAACAAATAATATCTCGGTCTTTAGAAGAGATTGGTAAATGGCAATCATCTAATAACACATTTAAAGATTCTCTTGATAAATAACAATTAGAAGGTTTTATAAGACCTATAAAACTTTTTTTTATCAATTCATTCACATTTTGGATTTTATGATTTACCTGATTAACAGATAAGTGCATAACTTCTCCAATTTCTTTTCTACTAAGTTTTACTCCATCCAAATTAAATTCACTTACTATACCATAATAAAATGAAGCAATTTTTTTAAGTTCCTCAGATAAAATACTTTCACTAGGATGAACATTTAAAGCATCTCTTACATCATCCATCGTAATGAAAACATCATGAATTTTATAAGATTCATATAATCGATTAAATTTAGCTACTAATTGTTCAATATCTTTAACGCTTTTTAAATAATGACTAATATTGATATCATCAATCTTTAATTTTTCAAAAATCTGTATATTACGCCATCTTTTTATAAATCGGTA
>JAAWDB010000068.1 GCA_022793555.1 Bacilli bacterium | reverse complement strand
GTCCTTTTCGATAATAATTCTTGGACAAATTTTTAATAAAAGCCTCAATCCCTTCCTCTAAAGAAGAAAACCGTTTATAAGCTCCTCCTCCACAGCCAGGACTGCCTTTCATTCCCCCGACATTATTACATTGACTTGTAAGAGTACTACATTTACCAGAATAACATCCAGTCTCTAATAGTACAATTGCAATGGCAACATAAGGATCCACTCCATATTCAATAGACAAATGTGCAAACATCTCTCCATATCCACTTAGAGTAGATTTCAAACTACGATTTAGTTTGGCACTTAGCTCTTCCATCGACATTCCTTCATAGACGATTGTTGGAACTACTTCGATCGCTAAGGGTGTTTCTAAAACACTTTCAATTACTTCAATTTGCTCACTTGCTGGTTCTTGATAGTATTTCGTTATCATATTCATTGGAATTTTAGAACTTGCACGTAAATAACTCCCCAGTATACTTACATCACTTCGTATGGGTAAATCCATAAGAATTTGATAATGACTCCTCAAAACCACAAGTGATAAGATGACGATTATGGCCCCCAAAAGAGCCCTAATCGACGGTAATTTTTCCATTTAATCTCTACCTCTTTTTTTTGCGGAAACAAAACTAATACTACCATATCTTATGAAAAAATGCAAATTGCCTTGACATTTTTAAACAAGATAAGCCAAAATATCCTAGAATTTAAGCCAAAAATAGAACATTTAAATTCCAAATACTTCCAATTCTATTATATCCTTTAAAATCAAAAATATTCATGCCTAATTTTAACCAAAAAAAGCCGAAACAATAACAAAACTAGCCAAAATTCCAATCAGATCTGCAAACAACCCAGCTCCCAAAGCATGACCCGTTTTCGTTACTTTAATACTTCCAAAATAAAGAGCTAAAACATAAATCGTCGTATCTGTACACCCTTGCAAAGTAGAAGCAAGTCTTCCCACAAATGAATCTGGTCCATAAACCATTAATATATTATTTAAAATCGCGAGCGATGCTGTTCCACTAATTGGCCTTACTAAAGCCATAGGTAAGATTTCGATAGGTACATGAATTGCTCGAAATACTGGATACATAAATTGAAAAGCCCACTCAATGAAATGACTATTCAAAAATAGATTTGTAGCAAAAACCATTGCAATAACTGCTGGTGCAATATGAAAAGTCATCACTAACCCTTCCTTAGCACCTTTTAAAAAAGACTCATAAATATTGACTTTTTTAATAAAACCATAGAATACTACCCCTACTACAAACACCGGAATAATAAATAATGAAATAAAATTCATGAACGTTTCCTCTTTCGTATCAAATAATCTAAAAACAAGCCAGAAATACTAGAACAAGCCGTAGCTAAAATAGATGTAATGATAATCTCCGAAGGATTGGCACTGCCATGCATCAAACGAAGGGCAATAACCGTAGTGGGCACAATCGTAACTCCTCCCGTATTTAAAATCAAAAAAGTAATCATTGCCTCAGTTGCCGTATCTTTTTTCGGGTTTTTCTTCTGAAGCTCATCCATTGCTTTTAACCCAAAAGGTGTCGCTGCAGACCCAAGTCCTAAAGCATTCGCAGCAATATTAGAAGCGATATAACCAAGTGCGGGATCATTCTTATCAAGACTTGGAAAAATCAAATGCAACACTGGCCTTACAAGGTTTGAAAATTTTTGTAAAATTCCTGCATCTTCAGCAATTTTCATTACCCCTGTCCATAAAACCAAAACTGGCATCATTTCCATTAAAATACTAATACCTTCACTCGCACCTTTTAGAATTTGATTATTTAATGGTTCAACTTGTCCGGTAAAAATCGAAAAAAAGACCCCGATAACAATAAAGAACCCCCAGATTACACTTACCATCCAAATAACCACCCAAAGAGCTTTTGAAAGAATCCGGGATTAGGTACTTCTGCCTCTTTCCTTACATAAATTCGCGTTGACAACAATTCTTTATCCGCTAAAAAGATATGTGCTACACCAACGACATCTCCGCTTTTATATTCATCCATCCCATTCATCTCATAAGTAACTCGAATTTTAGAAATCTCATCTTTCGTTGCTAATAACTCAATATCTTTTTCTAAATACAATTGATCACTTTGGTAATACTGTAAATCCGGGATTTGTAACTCATCTTTTTTTAAAACTGTCACACGCTCAAACTTTGAAAATAACACTTCATATAAATTTTGATGATCTTGAAAATCATTACCATCATTTAATGTCACAATCGCAATCTCCTTTCCATCTTTCTGAGCCGCCGTAACTAAAGTACGACGAGCTTTTTCCGTAAAACCTGTCTTTCCTCCCACCGTATATTCATAAGTCCGCAATAACTTATTTTTATTCGTCCAATGATAAGTTTTTTTATTACTCTTTCCTACATAATTTTTGGTTCCTGTAATTTCTCGAAAATCTACATTTTTCATAGCGTAACGCATAAGAAGTGCCATATCATATGACGTAGAAGTATTACCTTTTCCATCATTCTCCTCAAGTCCATGTGCATTATAAAAAGTAGTATGACTCATTCCTAGTTCATAAGCTTTTTGATTCATAAGTGTTACAAAACCTTCCATACTCCCAGCAACGCCACAGGCAATAACAATTGCAGCATCATTTCCACTTCTAAGCATCAAACCATATAAAAGATCTCGTAAACTCATGACTTCTCCAACTTCGATATATATTCCGCTTCCATAAGCTTTTAAAACCCGTTCATCGACCGTAATTTCTGTATCTAAATCAAGTTGTTCAATCGCAATAATTGTTGTCATAATCTTGGTCGTACTGGCTATCAATTTTTCTTCATAGGCATTTTGCTCATACAAAATACGTCCCGAAGCGATATCCATCGCAATCATACTTTCTGCACTATAAGCAAAAACCATTTTTGAAAAAACAAAAAAACTAAATACTGCTAAAATGATCTTCTTCATAATTCCACCTGTAAAAACATATGAAAAAAAGGACTATTTAAGTCCTACTTTAAACAAAAAAGTATATAAGATATCAAAATCTACAAATAATTCCAAAAACTAAACTTGATGATAAGACAACTGAATAAAATAATTCATACGTGACAATTCTGATCCCGAAAAATTTGGTAAAGATGCAATCATATCATCATACATTTTATCAATATCAAACTCTTCTTTTTTAAACCATTCATAATACAAATATTTTAATTTATGCAAGTTTTTTTCATTTCTTAATCGATTTAATTCTTCTAAAATAAATTCTTTCATTTTTTCATATTGACGGAATACTCTTTTATCTTTACGCTTTTCTCCAATTTCATAAGCAATTTCCCTTAAAGGAAGAGTGTACATAAATTCATTTAAATTATTATCATCTTTAACTAATAATTTACTAATACTAGTTGCCTCACCATTTTCTAAAGCCATTAAAGCTAACGAATTTTTTCCATCACTTATTAAAAAAGAGGCATAAATATTATCATTTTCTTGATAAATTGCTTTATGAGCAATTTGTTTTAAAAACTCTTCCTTTAAAGAAACATGATACGTCAAAAAATCTTTCATTGTATCAAACGAAACCCGAAATAACGGAATTTTTTTGGCAAATAATAAAGAATCATTTTCTTCCCACTCATAAAAATTCCACAAATGATCTTCACTAAAATTTAATAAAACGTCGTAATAATAATTCATACATATCTTTTCCTTTCCATGAAATTAGCATAAATAATATTCCTACCCACAATAAATTACATTCAAACCTACTAATAATAAAATGAACATAATGAGAAAAACTATACCCCATTGTCATTAAATTAAAATAAATGATACAAAAAGAAAGTCCAAAACTACATAAAAACAAACCGAGGAGAAACAAAACTAACAAAAACATAATCTCACCATTAAATTCTATTTCTTAAAAAGAGAATTTATTATATAATTATATTGGTGATAAAATGAAACTTTTAGAATACATAATTTTTGGTATAATTCAAGGATTAACAGAACCTTTGCCCATTTCATCAAGTGGACATTTAGTACTATTAAAAAACATTTTTAATACAACAATTCAAAATGACTTAAATTTTGAAATTGTTGTAAATTTCGGATCTTTCTTAGCCATATTATTAATTTTTTGGAAAGATATTGTTAAATTAATTAATTCATTCTTTGGCTTTATTTTCAGTAAAAATAAAGAAAAGAAAAAAGAATATCAAATTGATTTTAAATATTGTATGTTAATAATAATCGGATCTATTCCTGTAGGAATAACAGGGATTTTATTAAAAGATAAAATTGAAAATATTTTATCAGGGCCTCGTATTTTAGGTATTGCTTTTTTAATAACAGCTTTAGCTTTATTCTTAGTAAGAAATGCTAAGGGAATAAAAAAAGACAAAGATATTACTTATAAGGATGCCATTATTATTGGTCTATTACAAATGGTAGCATTATTCCCAGGAATCAGTCGAAGTGGAACCGTTTTAGTAGGTTGTCTTCTATGTGGTTTATCAAGAGAAACTTCACTAAAATATACATTCATGCTCTATTTTCCTGTATCCGTTGCTTCAATGGGACTTGGAATGATAGACATCTTAAAAGATGGTAATATTTCCAATTTAATTCTTCCTTATACAACTGGATTAATTGCTTCAGGAATCGTTACTTATTTTGCTTACCAATGGTTAAGTAATTGGGTAAAAAAAGGTCATCTTTGGAAATTCTCTATCTACTGTTTAATTCTTGGAATATTTGTCTTATTCTATTTCCGCTAAAAAGCGGATTTTTTTCTATAAAAAAGACAAGGATATTTCCTTACATTTTCTATCAAAAGAAACATACTAAGAAGTATGTTCTAATTTTTTTTCATCCTGTTGTTTAATAATTTCAGCATTATTAATGGAATCAAACCGTTTCGTAATTTTATCTGTTGTAATATTAAGTTCACGTACATCTTTAGAAACGGTTTCAATATGATTAGATAAAGCACTCCAACGAACACGATAACGTTCAAACTCTACTCCTAATTTCGTTAGTTCCTCATGAATAACTTTAGCATATTTATCCCGTTCCATATTTTTAATAATCATATGAATTGTTGTTAGTGTACTCATTAAAGTAGTTGGAGAAGTAATCCACACTTTTTTTTGATAAGCATATTGCAATAAATCAGTATGATAAGCATTAATCTCTGCAAATATTGCTTCTGCTGGTAAAAATAAAATTGCTTCATTTGCTGTAAACCCAGGAATAATATATTTATCATGAATAGCATCAATATGTTTTTTTACGTCCGTTTTAAACTGTTTAAAAGCCACATCTCGTACTTCTTTTGATAACGACCGATTTGTCATTCGCTCGTAATTTTCCAAAGGAAACTTCGAATCTATACACACGGTACCAAGTGGAGCTGGAGTAAATAATATTGCATCAGCAATGGAACCATTTGGCATTTTATGTTGAATTTGATAAATTGATTGATTATTTTCTCCAAATACACTACTTAAAATATAATTTAAATTAACTTCTCCAAAAATGCCCCTTGTTTTTTTATCAGTTAATACACTTTGCAAAGACACAATTTCACTAGATAGACTATCAATCTTCTTCTGTGCCTCATCAATCTTAGATAAACGTTCTAAAACATTAGAAAAAGTTTTATTTGTTTTCTCAAAATTTTCATCCAAACGTTGATTCACTCGATCATTAATTTCTAATAATTTTCGTTCGACATTCTCATTTAATTTATCAAAATCATTTCTAAGATTATTGGTAAATTCATATTTAAAAGTACCAATTTCTTTTGTAATATTGGTTTCAAATCTTCCCAATCGTTCAGTTTGATGATCACTTCCATGATTACTTTTTAGTAAAGAAATAATCGTCACTAATAACAAAATACTCAAAAGAACAATAATAATATAGTCCACTAATATAAACCTTCTTTCTTTTAAAATTATACACCAAAACGGTTGTTCGAATCAATGATAAAAAAACTCTAAACTATTCCTAGTTTAAAGTTTTAAAATATTCTTTCATGTAATTAAATTATATACTTAATACAACGCGAAAACCTACAAAATCATGTAAAGAAGTTCCTCGACTAAAAGTAAATATGCCCGATCCATTACCATCAGCTGCCGTTGCTCCACGCCTAAACCAAGGACTAGAATACCAGACAAACCAAGCAGCATCCTGATACCATGATCCAAATCTAGTCTGACTATTACCACTACCTAAAGCACCAAAAGGCCCCATTTCTCCTGTCGCATCTCCTAATATTCTTCTTTGAAAATTCACATCTTCCATAGAATAAATATATTTGTCATAATATCTAGATTGTGGAAAATTAATTCCATCTGTAATTTCGATAATTCCTCCATTACCATAATCACAAGTAGGACATCCTAATGGCCCATTAAATCCAGAATTTTTATCACTATTTCTTCCGCTCATTGGAACTCCATTTGAATCCATCATAACTCCCATCACAAATTCCCATGTTCCACCACTCATGTCATAAATACCACTTATATTTCCAGTTGTGCTTGCTGTATACCCAATTTCTGTATTCCAAGACCTTGTAATATCTTCTGTTACTCCATAACGATTACAGTCTTCGTTTAATCCCGTATAACCACATGTTGGTTCATTTAATCCTGCATATCCCGTCATATATTTACTATTATTATTAATTCGTACACTACTCATACTTCCATATTTACTATGTTGTAAATATGCAACTGCTCCCCATTCGGTATTCTTCATCATATGACTATCTAATTCTCTTTTATATTCATAACTTGTATAAAACATATTAGCAACCTTACTATTAGTCCAACTAAATACACTAGGCTTAATCTGTACTTTATCTGGTTCTATACGATCTGATTGCGCATTTTCATGAGAAGTACTTCCTTTATATCCAGTTTCAAACTTTCCTACCCATAATCCTTTAGTATTCATACTGATAAATGCGGGATGAGTCATGTAATCGCCAATTTGACAACTTCCACTTTCTCCACTTTCCATTGG
>JAAWDB010000067.1 GCA_022793555.1 Bacilli bacterium | reverse complement strand
TCCAATTCCTTTTTTGATTTTTCTCTTTAAATTTCTCAAGATTCATGAAAAACACTCCTTAATTTTAGTATGGACATCGTCAAGGAAAAAGATGTACACTTTATTTTATAACACTACAAATATACCATTTTTCTCACCATCTTACTAGTTATTACTAATAAATTGTTGGTTATATTAATAATATAAATCATGCCTCTAAAAATAATATTTCCAAAACACTGCAAACAAAAAAGGAACATTAATCGTTCCTTCTAGATATTATCCCATCATATCGTTAATACCTATAATATTAGATTGATATTCTGGACATCAGCGTGCACAAAATAATACCTGTGTGCACATTAATTAATATATTCAATTACGTCTTTTCTATATCTCCTATTTTTTCCAATTTTTCCGTATTAATCGCAATACCAATAACAAAAATATAAGCTAGAAGATAAAGCCAAACCATTAAAACTACAAATTGAGCGAGTCCTCCATAAAGATTTGCATAATGAGCAAAATGACTGATATAAAAAGAATAAATCATTGTAGCTATAATAAATCCAAAAGTAGTAAACAATGCACCATAAGTGTTCGTTTTACTAGCAATTTCCTTATCTGGAGCCATAGTATAAATAATTTTTATTAAAAAGAAAATAATAAACCAAGAAATGGGCCCCTTTACTAAATGAATAGTAAAAGAAACGGTTTTTGTAACATTAGGATTTAAATTTACAAATTGCAATAATTCAATAATACTATCACCGAATACCGGAATTAAAAGCAAAAAAAGTAACAATAAAACCAAAATAAAAGTCATAATAATAGCTTTTATTTTACGTTCAAAAAAAGATGAATTAGGAATGCCATACATCTGATTAGATGTCACAATAATCGAAGCTGCTCCTGTACTTGCTGCATAAAAACCAATCACCAAAGTAATCAAAAATTGAGCATTAATATCAACATTAGTAACAATTGGCATAATAAGAGATGATACTTCACTACCAAAAGCTTTAGACATAAAATTAGTAAGAAAATCAAAAGAAAGATGAAAAAAAGATGCTCCATAAGCCATTAAAGTAATTGTGGGTACTATGGCAAGTAAGAAAAAATAGGCCAGTTGCCCTGGTAACACCAACATTTCTGGCCTAGTAATCAATTTCCATATTCTTATCATCCAAACTTTAACTTTTTGAATCATGATCTTGTATCCTCTTTTTGCATCTCTTTTTGCTTTTTAACATCTAATGTTGCTTCATTAATGGCATCTTCAATCGATTTAATATCATCAACAATCATACTATATCCAATACATGCCCCATACTCATATGGTAACTTCTTAAATTCTTTATTTAATTTATGAATATAAGCAGTAATTTGTTTCGTCTGATATCCAATAAAATAAATCATAAATTCATTACCATCAGTTCGCATAACATCAGAATTATCAAGTTGTGTCTTGATTAAAACATTCGCAGCAGCTCGAATTTGAGCATCTCCTTGCTCATAACCTAAAGTATCATTAATCTCCTGTATACGATTTAAATCAATTACCACCATAGTTTGTGGATAAATTGTATTTTTATTCCATCTAGAAATATTCTCATTCAAATAATTACGATTTTTTAAACTTGTTAATTGATCAATAAACTTCATCTTATCTTCTTTACGAATTTTTTTAGCTACTCTTACACGTTTTGATGAACGATACAAAATATAGAAACCTAAGAAAACAACCACCATAATATAAAGTAAATATTTTGCAATAGTTCCTAAAATAGTACCATTACGAACAGTCACACTATGATTATAAATTCCAAGATAAGTCATTCGATTTTCATCTAAATAATCCAAATAAGCAGAAAATAATTGATTAAATGTATCACTAGCATTTGTTTTAAAGACATAGTTTTCTTTTAATGTTTCTGTATAACGAACTGAATATTGATTTAACATATTCTTTTGATAATAAGAACTAATATGATGATCCATAATTATAATCCCACGTTTTTTTATAACATCACGTAGCCCTTTTTCTCCATCGTAAGTCTCCACATTAATTTTATCATTTCCATTAAAACGGCTGAAAAGTAAACTATTGCTCTCTACATAAACCGTTTTCCCATATAAAGAATTAAGAGAGCGCACCACCATATCATCCGTTTCATGAGCTAAAACATCATAAGAAACCAAAATATCAGATAAAATATCCGTTCCTTGTGAAGTAAAATTTTGATAACCAAAATATAAATCTACTTCATTATCATCAATGGCAGAAACAAGTTTTTTATAATTTTTAAAACGTTTAAAATTAAAATCAATTTGACAGAAATCAGAAAATTCCTTCAAATAAGCTGCAAGAATTCCACCATAATCTCCACCAGTTAATACTTCATAAGGACTATTGTTAATAAATCCATAATTATAAACAACGCTCTGTAATTTATCCATTTCTGTTTGAGAAATATTCAAATATTTCACAAACATTTGAAACTCTTCGGAATGAAATTTCGCCTCAAATTCTTCATCTAGCCATTTTGTAAAATACTTTTTTAAAATATTACTCAATACTTCATTATTTTCATAATCTAAAACCAAATTATAATAACGAGGAATATTGGTAAAATGAGAAACAATAAAATAATGAGATGATAAAATTTGATCCATATACTCAATTCTAGGAACCAATATTCCTTGAATATCTGTATTACCATCTAAAGCCTTCATTAACTCTTCACGATTAGGATAACTAACAAAAGTAGGAACTATTCCTAATTTATCTGTTAAATAAGAAACAGAATCACTTAAAACCCCAATCTTCTTCGTTTTTAAATCTTCTAATTGAATAAGAATATCATTACTCTTAGATACCAAAATATAATGATCTTCATAGAAATTAATATCCTGATTATTTGTTGTATTTGAGACTAAAAATCGAATACCATTAGCAACTTCATTAGAATTATAAGTAATCGAGTTAATTCGTAATCCATATTTTTTAGTAAAATCTGCTAAAAAATCATAAAACAATCCCTTACCATCTGTACCAAATAAATTCGTATCATTTAATACTGAAACATTATGAACCTTATTTAGGTTTCCATTTACCCATTCACTTTCTTGTGGCGTCAAACGTGAATTATCTTGTAAAATTCCTACAATAACATAAACAAAAAGAAGGGCAATAATTAAAAGAGTCAGTGTCCAAATAATTACTTTTTTCGTCTTTTCCATATTATTCCTCTGCCTTTATTGGCGTATTATTACTCCAAACAAAATTTTCACTACTAACATTTTTCGCTCCCATTAAATAATATCCCGTCCCAATTTCTAAAGCATCTTGAGATAAGGTTACATTAAAATCATATAACTTTCGATATTTTTCATCAATAGTTTGAAAAGCTTCAAATGACTTAGTTTGTGCATCACTCAAAGAAACCGTTTCATCATACTTAGCACGTACATAAATAATTTTTCCTCTAGTTTCAATATGAACACTTTTCAAATGTTCGTCTTTATAAGCTTCACTTAAAGAATCTTTTGCCACTTCATCAAAAACAACATCTTGAATATCATTAAGGCGATCTCCATAACTTGATGCAGACACACCAAAGAAATATTTAAACATCACTCCTGTAATAACAAACATACACACTAGGACAATAATACCAAGAACAACCATTACGCGATGTTCATTCCATACTTTCTTTAATTTGTTCATAAATTCACCTCAATAAAGTATAACCATTATACCTTAAAATTTAATTTTTTTAAAGCCTATAACCCCGACATTGATATTAAGTTGGATAAACTTCATACTGAAATTCTTGTTTCGTTTCATTTCCAGCTATATCTCTTAAAAGAACATAAATTGGTTGAATTCGTTCATCCAAACTTTCTGACAAATGAAAACGTTTCATAGAATTATACTCTTCCCATTCACATGATATACCATAACCTAATGTTGATACACACATCCTTAATGCCGTTTCATCCGTAGCCTCTATATGAATATCAATAGTTAAACCATAACTTCCATCTACAGGTATAATCTCAGCTTTTTTTATTTGAGGAGCTGTCACATCCACATAAGAAATGGCAAAAGATTGCTTACTAATATTTCCTACCGCATCTTTAGCATAGATATAATATATTCCATTATGTGTAAACTCTTCTTGAAATGAAAACTCGCTAGTACAATCCACATTATGCCAATCTTCAAAAACATTATCAGGACCAAGAGAATAAGCTATAACTCCGCTATCGGGGTCTATAATTGTAAATGATGCAACATTTTTAGCTCCCCATTTTTGTTCTACTTGATATTGAATATTTGGAGCTTTACCATCAATTCGATCTATCACAAAAGAATAACTACTAAATTCCTCACTAAAATTACCAGCATAATCCTTAACACAAATATAATACTTTCCTGCAGGTAATGATCGTGTAACTGTAAGTTTATCTGTTTTTGTATAACTAGCAAAGTGACACCGATTATCATCTCTTACAATAGCATAACCATATACACCTGAACCATTGCCATCACTCATCGTAAAAGACACATCTTTAGATTCATAAGTCCATTCTAAAGGTTGTGAAACCAAAATATCATCTTGATATAAAGATGGAGCTTGCCGATCAATCATTACCATTGTACTTGTTCGATAAATAATATCTTTCCCTTCATGATAAAATGTTACCTGGGCTTCAATAGAAGTATTTACTAATTGACTAGCTTCCACAACATATTCACGTTTTTCAAAAAAGTCATGATTAACTTCTACCACTTCTTCCTGGTCATTAGAAATCCAACGAATTTCTTTCACTTCATCAGGATAATTAAAATCAACACTTAAAGCAAGTTGAAGTCTTACAGAGCCCTTAGTCCATCCCCTATTCCAAGAAGAGGTAAAAAGAGCTTCTCCATTTTCATCAAAACGGTTAATATAAATCTTATTTTGATCCATTGCTAACTGATCATAATCACATACTTCTTGCTCAGTAACAATTGCATGATATTGATGTTCATCATGAGAAATACGAACCACCTGACAAAGCATATTTGCATTAGTAAGTGGATTTCGATAATCCCCCTCTTCATTATCAGCTTCCAATTTTCCTACTTCAATTAAATGAGCAATATTAGTAACTGTAAGTCCTGTTTCAAAAGCAAAATTTTCAGCAGCAATCTTAACATAATTTAATTTATTATCATACATGTTAGATTGTACTTGGTTAACAATATAATGATATCCAGGAACAGCAATAACTCCTATAATAGCAATAATGGCAATAACCGCTAAAAGCTCAACAATCGTAAACCCTTTCTTCATCATCCGTTCAACCCTTACTATTTAAAAATATGGTATCATAAATTATTCATTTTGAAAATTAAAAAAGATGTAAAAATATTGCTATTTTCTACATCTAAACAAGAAATATTAAATTCTAAATATTTGCATATAAACAGTTCCAGTAGTGTAATAACTTTTGTAAGTTGTATATCTCCAATCACCATTTTTTTTGTATACATTTTCTGTACTCTCCCGAACAGTAACGGCACCGACACTTGGGAAAAATGCCCCAACTGGCATTCCATAACCATCTTTTCGTTTTTCCCAAATTCTTGTAACTGGTACAATATGTCCATTTCCAGGAGAAGCTAAATAAACAAAGAAATAATTTTCGCGGTCTTTAGTACCACCCTTATTCTCCCAAAAACAGATTGCATATTCATCTTCACAATCACTATCATCATTTGGAGTTGGTGAAAAACCACTTGGAAAACTTGCATTACTTGAAATACTTAATACAAAGACTTTTCCATTATAAGCATTTTTGACATAATCATCAGCATAACGATCTGGTGCTTTATACTTACTAGGACTACACGATGAACTTTCCGTTTCCTTACAAGATGCACTCTTACTTTTTCCCGATGTTGTAATAAATTGATAGCGACTACTTTTTCTCATCATATCCATTGCTGCATCACTAGAGATGATCGAACTAGATACTTCTCCACAATCATACAAGGCATTTCTAAACTCTTGATACTCAATGTAAGAAGCAAACTTTTTATTATCAATAACTTCTTGTAACTTATCAACATTACATGCAATTTCCTTACTCCAATCATAATCATTTGGAGAATCACAAGGATTAGTATTACATACTTGCTGATCACTACCACTTGCACAAACTTTATTCGTATAAATATCTTTAACTTCATATGGACGATACTGTAATCCTCCACCACATTGGGCATTACAAGCACCCCATCCTCCAACAAAGCCTTTATTAGTTTTTGAACATTCTAAATAAACAGTATATCCTTTACTTTTTACATTAACTTTATTTCCTGCTTCATCACGGATCGTTAAATAAACATAATGCAACTTACCATCTAAAGTATTAGATACATCCCATTCTTTCGTTTCTGTATATCGTTCCCACACCCCATTTTGTTCAAATCCAGTATTTGATAAATACATTGACATTGTACTTTCATCTGTAGCTAATATCTTTAATTTAGTTTTATAATGATTATAATTAGGTGTTGTAGACTCAATAACAAAGCCACTATTAGGATCAATTTTAGGAGGCGTCGTATCAATTTTTGAAACGGTAACTTTCTTAGTACTAATATCTTCACTCCAATTTCCGGCATTATCCCTTACACATATATAATAAGTTCCATTAGGTTTAGAAATCGAAACTTTTTGTTTACTCGTTTTAGTAGGACCAACAATACCACAACGATTACTTGTAGTTAAAGAATAACCATAAATACCTGATCCACTTCCATCGCTCATAGTAAATGTAATTTTTTTATTATTACTTGTCCATTCATTTTCATTACCTATATTAATTTCATCCATATAAACATTAGGTCTTTGCTTATCAATCTTAACTTCAGTTCTTGCCTTATATTCTTTAGATATATTATTTTCAAGAACATAAACACTTGCTTCATATTGTGTATTTAAAATTTGATTAACTGAAACAATCAAAGTATTTTTTTGATCAAAATCTCCTTTTAACGTATAATCTAATACCTGCCCATTACCTTTAATTTGCAAACGCGTAGCATTTTTTGATAAAGCAGGATCTTTAAACAGAACCTTTAACGTAACATTACCATTATACCATTCATCTTTTCTAAGCTCTTGACCATTTTCTTTATATTTTTTGAATATAATAAGACTATGTTGCGCAAGTAAATCATCATAAGAACAATTTTTTTCTTCTGTCATCTTCGCTATATATTGAAAATTATCTTGATCAATACGCACTACATCACAAAGCATGGACTCATTAGTAACTGGATTAACAAAATCCCCAGCTTCATTATCCGCTTCAAGTTTTCCCGACTCAATTAAATGTCCAACATTAACAACTTCATTTGTTGTTTCACTTGCCCAAGACTCTGCTGCACTAAGAATATATTTTATCTTATTCTCATACATATTTTGATTAATTCGTTTCATAATTAAATGATAAGCTGGCGTAGCAAGTAACATAATAATTGCTAATATTGCCACAACACTCAACAATTCTATTAATGTAAATCCATTCTTCTTCATGGTACTATCTTCCCCTATTATTTATAATAATATCACAAAAAAGAGATGCATTAACACTAAAAACGTTGACAAAAGAAAAACTGTTGTCAACCAACAGTCATTTTAATCATCATTAAAATCTTTAATATCATCAATTTCATTAATAAGTGAAAAAGCAAATTGGACCAAATAACGATCATCTTCACAATCAACAGTTCCTAGATATTGATCATAAAACTCATAATGACAAGTACCTTTTTCTAATGATTCAATCGAAATCGAGTAATGAAGAAGCATGTTCCTAATATCATTCCATAAATCTGAATCAATAATAGCTTGATGACCATAGTCTTGTGACACCAAAAGTGCTAGTTCATGATAAATATCACTACCGTAAGATTTTGACTTAGGTATACCATTATCTAATAAATAAACGTCATTATTTTTTGTATCAATTTGTAAAGTCCAATCTTTTTCCAAATCCTCTTCCATATCATATTGAGATACTAGTAACCGATAATTATCCACAAAGTAATCATAAATTAATGGTTCATTAACCGTCTTTTTTTCTTCTAAAGATTTTGGGGTGCGAAAGCAAAAAAACAATAAAATTCCTAATACTATTCCCAAAATAAACAAAACTAAAATTTCTTTCTTTTTATTCATCATATCACCCAATTAGCAAACCTCATCTAGTATTAGAATAGCATCAAAAAATAAAAATGAAAAGAAAAAAACTGTTTTTAAAACAGCTTTTAACGATTTTTACGAAATCTCATTTTAGGATCTAAAATAGCTTTACGTAGACGAATATCGCTTGGAGTTACTTCTACATATTCGTCTTCTTCAATAAATTCTAAAGCTTCTTCTAAAGTAAATTTCTTTGCTTTTACTAAATTAATAGCTTCATCAGCTCCACTAGAACGTGTATTTGTTAAATTTTTATTCTTACAAGGATTAACATCTAAATCATTATCTCTATTATGAATTCCAATAATCATACCAATATAAACTTCAACCGCTGGATCAATAATCATTACACCACGGTCTTGTAAGTTCCATAAAGAATAGCCTAAAGACTTTCCATTTTCCATTGATACCATTACACCATTTTTTCGTCCACTAATAGGTCCAACAAATGGGCGATATTCTTCAAAACTTCGAACCATAATTCCTTCACCCTTAGTATTCGTAACAAAAGCACTACGATAACCAATTAACCCTCTAGTAGGTGCTAAAAATTCTAAATGTGCATAACCCTCATTTGAGGTAGATACTACTTCAAGCGTTGCTTTTCGCTCTTGTAAATCATTAATTATTGTTCCTTGATAATCGGAAGGACAGTTAATAATTACTCGTTCAAATGGCTCACATTTTTTACCATCAATTTCTTCTAACAATACTTCTGGTTTTGAAACACAAAGTTCATAACCTTCTCGTCTCATATTTTCAAGTAAAATAGATAAATGAAGTTCTCCTCGTCCACTAACCTTATATCCATCAGCATTAGGAAGCTCCTCCACATGAAGTCCAACATTCGTTTGAAGTTCACGATCTAATCGTTCACGAATATGACGAGTCGTTAAAAATTTTCCACTCTTTCCAGCAAACGGTCCATCATTTACTAAAAAGTTCATTGAAAGAGTTGGTTTTTCAATAACAATTGGTGGCAAAGCATCAATGTGATCACGATGACAAATCGTATCACCAATAGAAATATCCGCACAACCTGCAATCGTTACAATATCTCCAAAATAAGCTTGCGTTTTCTCAACTTTACGAATTCCCTCTGTAACAAATAATTTTGAAATACGAAAGTTCATCACACTTCCATCATTTTTCGCAACAGCAACCGTTTCTCCAGACTTAATCATTCCTTTATTAATACGCCCAATTCCCAGTCTTCCAATGTAATCATCATAATCAAGATTAGAAATTTGAAGTTGTAATGGATCACTTTCACTTCCAGAAAAAGCCTCTACTTGTTTTAAAATGGTTTCTAAAAGTGGTTCGATATTACTTCCTGTCTCCGAAACCGAATATTGAGCAATTCCATCTTTCGCAATTCCATAAATAATTGGAAAATCAAGTTGTTCATCACTCGCATTTAATTCCATAAATAAATTGAAAGTCATATCAACAACTTCTTCTGGTCTCGCATCTCTTTTATCAATCTTATTAATAAATAATATTGGTTTCAAATTTTGTTCCAAAGCCTTTTTTAACACAAAACGTGTTTGAGGCATAGGTCCCTCTGCAGAATCCACAATTAAAATAACTGTATCAACCGTTTTAATAACACGTTCTACTTCACTTGAAAAATCGGCATGACCTGGGGTATCAACAATATTAATTTTATAATCTTTATAATGTATAGAACAATTCTTTGAATAAATCGTGATACCTCTTTCTTTTTCAATTGCATCACTATCCATTACACGTTCTTCAACAACTTCATGACTTGAAAAAGCTCCATTTTGTTCAAGCATAGCATCTACTAATGTACTTTTACCAGCATCAACATGAGCAACAACCGCCACATTTATAATTTTATCCATAAAAACTCCAACTTTCTTTCACATCTCAAAATAATACCTCAAAAACAAGGCATTTGCAAGAAAAAAACACCATTAGTATAATGATGTAATTCTATTTTTGAATTTTTAGATGTTGAAACCATTTTTTAAACACATTCAAGAAGAAAGTTATCGCTACCACTAAATAAAAAACTTCAACTACTAAATGCCATATATTAGATAACATTGGATTGGCAAAAAAATCAAGCGTACTATCTCCTAAATCACGAACTAAGATAAATGGGATTTTAATCACACACGTAAGTCCTAATAAAATTAAAATATCTAACAAAATTTTAGCATTGGCTTTCGAACTATTTTGACTCATTACATCAATAACATGACGAATGGTTTTAAATAATTGTTCATAACTAGAAGACAAAAAACTTTTTTTCGGCGCTAATTTTTGTCTATTAACATGATTTTCATTATAAATAGCATTAATATAAGTTTCAACATCACCACATAATGCCACAGCTTCTTCTTCGGTTTTACCCTCTTCTATAAGTTTTGATATTCGTTCATCTAATTCAAGTATTTTTTGTTGTTGATAACTTTCTAAAAAGAATTGTAATCCATTTTTTACTGCTTGCAAATATTTTGTTCTATTCATTTCTTGCCTCCTTATTTTGTAACGATAATATGACGATAAGATTCCTTTCTTATGCATTTCATATCATGTAAAATTTTATAAGAGCCTTCCCAAGTTTCTTTTGCTTGAAACCTCGATACCTTTATTATATCAGAATTATTATAATTTACTTGATAATTTTTTAGTATAAGTAAAACATCTTCACGATTTCCCTTTTCTTCTACGGTATTGTCATGAAAATAAACATCTTGAACTTCATAAAAATAAGGTAAGAATAGTAAAGAAACATTTCCATGAATTTCTAAAATATCTTGAACATCAAAATTTCCCTTTTTTTGAACAGGTGCAACAACATTTTTGAATGAAGCATGATAAATAGAATAGTCTTCATTTTTCAAACTCTTGCCAAACACATAACCAATACCTTGGAAAGTAAAAGTTTGAATTTTTAAGATTTTCTCACAAACAGTATATAGGCTTTCTAAGAAATTGTTTTCATTATAAAAAGTTAAACATTTCATCTTCTTCATTTGTAAAAAAACATTTTCAGGATCCATTAAAATACTAATTGCCTGCTCAATCTCTTTAGCATTTTGTTTTATCATTTGCTGTAATAAATCTTCTTTCTTTTCACCATTTAAAATCGCTATCAACATCACATCACAAAGTGGTTGTAAAAAAGAATGATAAACTCTCAAATATTCTTGATCTTGATAAGATAAAGTATCATAGATATCACGACAATGTTTTAAAAGCTCATCTCTAGTAAAAGTTTTTTCTATAATTTTTTCTTGTAAATCAAAAGGAGTAGAAATTCCCAGATTATCAAATTCATTTAAATAATCTCCAAGTGTCGCATAATCCATTTCTTCAATTATGGAGTATTTTTCTTTCAAACGTTTAATTTCGTTTTGAATAAAATCTTTCATTCCGATTATTTTTTTAGATTCACTTTCACTATCAATTTTTAATAAAGCCTCTTTCACATGTTCTTTTCGAGAAAAGAATCCCTTCTTTTTATTAAAAACAAATTCCATATAAGATTTTTTCTTTCTAACATCTTCTAAATCAATAGGTAATTTAAATAACAAATACTTATTTTGTAGATAACCTTTTTCAGACTCCATGTTAAAAAGCATATCCCATAAAGAATCAATAAATTTTTTTATCTCTTCAAAACTAACACGTTGAGCAAAATAATCAACTTGCTCATTTAATTGTTGTAGTGATTCATCCAAATGGACAAATTCAAGGGGTTCATTAGCAATGGTATGCAAAGGATGTTTTTCTTTTTTATAACGATTATAAAGTTGAAAAAATTCATTTTCTTGACGCCGAAATTCTAAATCAAGTGAAGAAACATTTTGATAAGTATCATTTTGAACTTTAATTTTTTCTTCAATAATAGCAATTAAAAGACGACAAGTACGTAATAAACGTTGATAGATTCTTTGCTTTTTTTCTTCTTTAGGCATTTCACTTGGATCCGCTAACATTTGCATCATATCCATTTTTGATAACACTCTATCGCGTACAAGAAATTGAACTTCTGGATTCTTTTTCTCATAATTATCTAATTGCATTTGCACAGAAAATTCATTACGATATTTTTGATACCACCAAATTTGATAAATAAATTCTTCTGCTTCTAAAGAATTTGAAAACCATTTCACACGTTCCAAAAAACCATAAAAAGGATGTGTTAATGAATATAATAAACCAAATTTTCCATCTTCTTCATAAAGATAAGGAGCTTGATATTTAGAAT
>JAAWDB010000066.1 GCA_022793555.1 Bacilli bacterium | reverse complement strand
CTGTGATGAAAAAACTAGAGCAAACGATTTTGATTATTTTAATTGTTACATGTGTGGGAATGTGCGCAGGAAGTCTTTTGATTGCTTTATCGCGAAACAATAATGAAGATAATGATCCATATGTAAATACAACACAGAAAATTTCTTATACGCAAAGTCAGGAAGTAGAAATTGAAAAAATAATGAATAGTCAGGTGTATCGTGGAATTATGCATGGATTAGAGTTCCCAAGTGCACTTAATAATAATACTCGTTTTTTAACGACTGAATTAGAGCGCTTTTATTTTGTTTTTGAAAGTTTGCGCTTACAAAGTCCAGATCGTGTATCATGTGTATCATTATCTTTAAATGCTGCACCAAGTGAATGTCGTTTCTTAGAAAGTGATTTTCAAACTTTAGCACAAAATATTTTTGGTGATGAAATTTTATTTTCGTCAATTCAATCAGATCATATTCGACGAAGTGAAGGTTTTATTACTTGTGATTATGATGCTCGTTTGGATCAATCTTCTTTTATTTTAAAATTTCATAGTGCATCATTGACAGGTAGTGTCAATGAAATTCAAATGACTATGTATACAAGTATTCATGATGGCGTGATTAATTATGAGGAAATTAAAAATTTTGTTAATGCTAGTTATATTTCTAGGCAGAATTTATATGGAACATTAAAAATTCAGTATAAAACCGTAGAAGATCAAAAAATCATTACTGCAGTTTCTTTCGAGAAAGTGTAGTTTTTTTCTTTTTTGTGACTAATTTGTCACTCTAAAAGTCACTAAGAAGTCATAGTTTTGTATTATCATGATACAAAGAAAGGAAAGGTTTATATGGAAATTTTAAAAGTAGAGCATTTATGTAAGACGTATGGAGAAAAAAATACTCTTGTTAAAGCTTTAGATGACATTAGTTTCTCAGTAGAAAAGGGCGAATTTGTGGCTATTGTTGGAGCGAGTGGTAGTGGAAAATCCACCCTTTTACATATTTTAGGAGGGGTTGATAAACCAACTAGTGGACATGTTTATGTCAATGATTGTGATGTTTTTTCTTTTAATGAAGCAAATCTTGCTATTTTTAGAAGAAGACAAGTTGGTTTAATTTATCAGTTTTATAATTTAATTCCAATTTTAGATGTGAAAGAGAATATGGAATTGCCAATTTTATTAGATAACAAAAAGCCAGATCAGAAATATTTAAATGAATTAATTGAAACATTAGGTCTTCAAGAAAGAGTTCATCATCTGCCTAATGAATTATCTGGAGGTCAACAACAAAGGGTATCGATTGGTAGAGCTTTGATGAATCATCCAGCACTGTTACTTGCAGATGAACCGACAGGAAATTTAGATAGTAAGAGTAGTAAAGAAATTATGGAATTATTAGAAATTAGTAATCGAAAATATGAGCAAACCATTATTATGATTACTCATGATCAGAATTTAGCGATGCATGCGAATCGGATTATTACGATTGATGATGGTAAAATCATTAACGATGAAAAGGTGAAGTAAAATGAAAATTTTAAATTACTTAACCATTAAGCACTTAAAGATGAATCCAAAACGGACGATAGTTACCATTTTTGGAATTATCTTATCGATGGCTTTAATGCTTGGTTGTGGACTTTTAGCTTCTAGTTTTATTGAATCCATGAAAGAGGAAACAATTCAAAAAAGTGGAACTTATCATGTAAGATTTAATGCGTTAAATTCTAAGGAAATGGCGGTTATTCAAAATCATTTAGAGGTCGATAATAGTTATTATTATAAGACAATTGGTTTTGCGCCTTTTAAAGATTCTAAAAATGAAGCCAAACCGTTTTTTTACGTAATTGGGGCAAATAAAGGTCTACTAGATAAACAAGCATTATTAGAAGGAAGATATCCAGAAAAAGAGAATGAAGTTGTGATTTCGGATCATATTCGAAGTAATGGTGGAAAGAGTATTGAAGTTGGTGATACGATTACTTTGGATATTGGAGATCGTATAATCGATGGTGAAACCGTTTTTTCTAATATGCAGTATGTTTCAAGTGATGAAGAATTTGTAAAAGTAAGTGAGAAAGAATATCAAGTGGTTGGGGTTGTTAAACGTAGTTATATCGAGAGTTATAGTGCAGCTGGATATACGATTTTTACTTATACGGATCATTATGATAATGAAGAGAAAAATTTTTTGTATGTAGAGTATAAAAAACCAAAAGAAACTTTTGAGACAACACGAGAAATTGCTAAGAATTTGGATTTAGAAGATTTAGATTGTCAATATAATAGTTCTTTATTGTATTATTATGGAACAACACGATATGGAAATGTTAATCGAACAATTTTGTCTATTTTATGTTTTGCTCTTACGTTAATTTCGATTGGTTGTATTATTGTTATTTATAATTCGTTTGCTATTTCAACAATGGAACGCAAAAAGCAATTTGGACTTTATACCAGTATTGGTGCTACTAGAAGACAAATTTTACATACGGTTTTCTTTGAAGCATTTGTCGTCGGAACAATTGGAATTGTCTTTGGTATTTTAGGGGCTTTTCTTGGTATTTATACCGTTATTCAAGTTTTAAATTATTTACTTAAAGATGTCTGGAGTTACCATATGCATTTGGTGATTAATTGGATATTTATTGTGGTTCCGATTATTTTTATGATTGTTGTTATTTTTTTCTCCGCTCTTTTGCCAGCCAGAAGAGCTAGTAAAGTGTCACCGATTGTGGCAATTCGTGAGAATGATGATATTAAGATGCCAAAACGAAAATTGTGGACACCTAAGTGGGTAACTAAATTCTTTGGTATTGAAGGAGAACTAGCGCTTAAGAATATGAAGCGTAATAAAAGAAAGTATCGAATTACAGTCTTATCGTTATTTGTTAGTATTGTTTTATTTTTAACGTTTAGTACATATTTGACGTATGGAATGGCAACGATTCGTGATTATGATTATTTTGATTATGATATTGGAGTAAGTGTTTCTAATGGTGATTTTGAACTACTTGAGAAAATTCGTCAAGATGCACGGGTAGAAGATTCTTATATTTATCGGGATGCAAGCTTGATTTATCAAATTAATTTAGATTCATACATTTCAGAGTTTGCTAATTATTTTCAAACGAATGAATTGAAAACGAGTAATCTTAATTTTATCATCATGGATGATGATGATTTCTTGAAACTTGCGAATCGTTATCATGTCTCTTTACAAACCCCTTTATTAGTGAATATGGGAAGTATTATTAGTTATGAAGATGGAGATCGTTATGCTTATCGAGGAAAAGTTTTTCAAGATGGTGTGAGTTCTTTAAAGATTTGTTCTTTTGATGATGATACGATATGTGATAAATCTTTAGAAAATATTCAATTAATTAATGAAGTACCTAAAGGATTTCAATATATAATGATGGATGTTTCGCAAACGATTTTTATTAGTAAAAGTCATTTTAGTTCTCTGTCTTTAGAGAGAAACGGTTCTGATGAGTATATGAATCGTTATGCAGCAATGATTATTATGGCTAGTGATTATCAATCATTGTATAGTGATATTGAAAAGAATTATAAGGGTTCAGAAACTTATTATCATTCGCCAAGAATTAGTCAAAAAGAACAAAAAAATACGATGTTAGCAATTAAGATTTTACTTTATGGATTTATTTCTTTAGTTACGTTAATCGGAGTTACTAGTGTCTTTAATACCATTCATACCAGTATTAATTTACGAAGAAAAGAATTTGCTATGCTTCGAAGTATGGGACTTACTCCTAGTGGGTTTAACAAAATGATTTTGTTTGAAAGTTTATTCTTTGGCTTGAAGTCGCTATTCTTTGGACTTCCTGTATCTTTTTTGTGTATGCTTTATGTTCATGGCACAATGAATGGCTTTACAACGCGGGATCACATTATCATTCCATGGGGAGCTATTGTCATAGCTATTATTGCAGTGTTTGTAATTATTTTAATGTCTTTGCATTATTCGATTCAATAATTTAATAATGTTTATATTTTGAATGCGATTCGTGATGAAAATATTTAAACAAAGGAGAAATCTTTTGTTTTTTTATAGATATTAAAATAGTGTTATAAAAACTTATAAATAACTAGTAAAAAAATAGAAATAATGGTAAAATTGGTGTTATAAACTAAAGAGTACATCATTTGGCTTGACTTGGTTAATACTAGAAGTAGAGGAGTTTTATATATGGAAAAGAAAAAGACTTGGGTTTATGGCGTTATCGCTTTAGTAGCAGTTTTAGTAATGGTAATCGGAACTAGTTATGCATACTGGAGAATAACAATGATTCAGCAAGGTGAGAATACCATTAATAGTTCTTGTTTTAAGTTGGAGTTTGAAGAACAAGAAAATAGTAATATAACAATTTTAGAGGGATATCCTATAAGTGACGAGGATGGAAAGAAAT
>JAAWDB010000065.1 GCA_022793555.1 Bacilli bacterium | reverse complement strand
TTTATTCTTCGTTATCATCTAACCAATTATAGTCAAAGAGATGAGGACTATCTTTGACTTCCTCCCTTCTTGTTAAGCCCTTTTCTACTTCTTTTAAGGTTTTATATCCTTTCTTTTGCCATTCATATAAAATCTTATCAATATAACGCAGACTGGTTACCCCATTATAAACAGCTTCTTTTAAAGCTCCTAAAATGAGCTCTTCTTTGAATCCTTTTTCGATCCATGCTCCAATAATTTCATATTCCATCGAAGAAATTGGGCGACCAAACTCAGTTTCAAAAGAGGCATAAATGTCAATTTTTGTTTCTTCTTTTAAGACTTCCATCTCTTCTTCTTCCATTTTCTCATAAAAAGGATTTAAGGAAACTTTTTCTTGACGACGACCTTCAATATCTTTACTTGATTCTAAAGAAATTAGCTTTTTTCCCATAAGTGTATTGAAGGTATTTAGAATTTGTGATTCGCTTAAATTAGTAGCTTGATGAATTAATTCGACGTTAAAAGATTTATCTATGGCATCTTCAAAATAAATCAATAAAATAAATTCTTCCAACTTTAAGTTTAAACGAAGTGCTTCTTTTAAAAGATGCGTCGATAAAGAAAAATGTTTTTCTATCATAAAATTTGTTTTCAAATTCTTACTCCCTTTCTAAATATTTTTTTATGTCTTCTTTTTGATTTGGTAATTGATGCATTAAAATCTCTTCAATAATCTGATTTTGGATTTTTTTGGTTTCTTCATTCGATGTTTTTCGGATTTTTTTTAATTCTAGAAAAGATAAGGCTAAATCTTCTCTACTTTTTAAGGGCATGGATTGTTCTATTTTTAAAATTTGTTCTGTGGGAATTTGTTTTATTTTAGATGCTACCATTACAGGATATAAACCATATTGATAAATCGTTAAAGGAGTAATCTTTTCTTCTTTTAAAACTACTCTTATCGCTTCAATTTGTTTTTTTTCGGTTTTGGTAAATCCAAAATCTCTGGTGGTTTTTAGTTGAGCCCACATGCCGTTTGTATCATCAACATAACAGATTTTAGATGGTTTTATTTCTAGTAACTCTAGTAAGCCAAAAGATGTTAATAAATCTAGGCCTTTTTGATAATTTGGGCTCAGTAATATTTTGTTTAATTCATTTTTCAAACGATAATCAGAAAGAGAAATTACTTTTTCTTTGTTTTCTTTAATGGCTTTTTTTAAGGCATCTTCTAAATGAAAATCTAGCGTACAAGCAAAACGAATGGCCCTTAAAATTCTTAACGGATCTTCTTTTAAACGAATTAAGGGATCACCAATCATACGAATCACTTTATTTTCTAAATCGGTGACACCATTATATACGTCAATAATCTGACTATTCATCGTCATACAAATGGCATTTATGGTGAAATCTCTTCGTTTTAGGTCTTCAAATAGATTACTTGTATAAGTGATTTCTTTCGGATGACGATTTTGATATTTTGATTCCGTGCGATAGGTTGTGATATCGTAATTATAATGATTCGTTTTTATATTAAAAGTTCCGTAGGCGCCAAGTACTTTTGAGGAGCCAAAAATTTGGACAATGTCTTTGGGAAGCGCATTGGTAACAATATCAACATCAGTAGATTCACGACATAAAAGGTAGTCTCTTACAAAACCACCTACAATATAACTTTCAAAGCCATTTTTTTCTAGTTTACCTAATACTTTTTTGATTTCTTCTTTCATATCTTTATTATACAAAAACAAAGGATTAAAGTAAAATCTTTCCTAGTAAAAAAACTTTTCTTATTTTTGTAATTTTATTAAATACTCAGTATCATTAATTGGAATATCTTTTAGGGCGTAAAAATAAATTTTTTCTAAACACGTCATTTTTTCTTTGCTATCTTTGGCTGTTAAGGCTTTTAAATAAGATGACATAAAGTCTGGATCTAATATTAATAAGCCATTATTGTTTAAGCTTCCTTGATAATTGGCAATCGCTTTTTCGGGACTCGTATTTAATACACCACATTGGATTTCATAAAATCGTCGCAACTGCTCTAATACCACATAATATAAGTAATTTGCATCTTCTAGGTTTTCCATTAAAGCGAACATTACTTGCTGATATTTAGAAATTAACTTTGTGGATGTTTCTTTTAAAGCATTTTGATTTGGCGTTTGATAAAAATTTTCTTTTCGCATATTAAAGTCAGAACTTACATTCGTTTTTTCAAGAAATTCTAGAGTAAATAACGGTGCGTATTTTTGAATTTCTTTTAACGCTTTTTCTTTTTCTAAGACTTTAATGCTCGCTAGAAAAAGATTTCGAAAAGTTTCTTCTGGTAAAATGGAACAATAGTATTTTTCCGCATAATTTGGGTCTTGATAAAACTTTGCTACTTTAGATAGCGGAAGACGTGAATATCCTTTCATGGTTTGATAATCGATACGAAGACGATTTAATAAATTAAAGTAAATTACCCAAAACGAAATGGTGTTTCGAGATTTACATAATTCTTGCCAATTTTTTTGTAAACCATCTTTTTCTTGACGATTGATTTCATAAGTTGGTAAGTTATTTCGATAGCGAAAACGAAAATATCTTTGAAATTTTTCGATGGTTTTATCTTTATTATATATAACTTCACCATTTTGAAATACGGATAATAGAAATGTTTCTTGGTTACGAAAAGAAGCCATACATTCTTTTTCTAAAGATGCTAGTGACTTAATGGAATAATCAATCGTTAATCCACCGATATTCTTTTTTCCACGCATTGAAGGACCATTTTCTATAATCAACATTAAATCAATATCAGAGTATTTTTTATCCGTATGATAACAACTACTTCCATAAAAGAGAACCGCTAATAAGTTAGGATATTCCTCTAATTTCTGTTCTACAAATTTATTAATAATTTCTTTTTTTTCCATAATAACCCGCCTTAGTGTTATTATATCGATTAATTAATAAAAAGCAACAAAATCCTAGTGCTTTGGGATTATACTTTTATCATTAATCCTTTTTCAAACACATATTTTAAGGGATTTCTCATAGGATTTCATTGACACCATGTTGGTTTTATGGTAAGTTAAATTTGCTTGGAAAACAGGCAGCGATACCATTTTAATGTAATGTGTCTTTTCGATTTGATAGTAGTACAAAAGGCTGCCTTTTGGAACCTATAAAAAAGACTCCCTATGTTCGAATGGATCAAAAAAATATTTTTAGAAAGGAGAATCTTTATGGCAAGATATACTGGTCCTGCTTATAAAAAATCAAGAAGACTTGGCTTTTCTACTTTAGAAAATGGAAAAGATTTAGCAAAAAGACCTTATGCACCAGGAGCTCATGGAACAGATCGTCGTAAAAAAGTAAGTGAATATGGTGTTCAGTTACAAGAAAAACAAAAAGTACGTTTTATGTATGGATTAAATGAAAAACAATTCCGTCGTGTGTTTGAACGTGCAAGTCATATGAAAGGTATTGCTGGTGAGAATTTACTTTTCTTACTTGAAAGTCGATTAGATAATTTAGTTTATCGTATGGGTATGGCAAATACTCGTCGTGCTGCAAGACAACTTGTAAACCATGGACATATTTTAGTTAATGGATGTAAGGTAGATATTCCTTCTTATCAAGCAAAACCTGGCGATGTAATTTCTGTTAAAGAAAATTCCATGAATCATCCAGCAATTTTAGCTAGTTTAGAAGCTACTTTAAATCGTCCTGCTTTCGTAGAATTTGATGCGAAGAAATTAACTGGTACTTATAAAAGATTACCAGATCGTTCTGAGTTAAATCAAGAAATCAATGAAAGTTTAATTGTAGAATTCTACAACCGTTAATGAAAAGCAACTTGGTTTGCTTTTTTTTTATGGCTTTGTTATAATTTTTCTTGTATAGTGGGTGGAAAAATGCAAAAGATAAAAGATATTATGGCAAATAAAAAATTAATGTATATGATTATTGGCGGTCTCGTTCTAGTGATTGTTCTTATTGGCGGGATTTTCTTAATTTTTAAAATGATGGGACGAAAAATCAGTTATTCCGAGTTAGAAAATCAACTTTATTATGCAACTGAAAAATATTTAAAAGAAAATGATATTTATTATCCTAATGAAGAAAATCCAGAAACGATTATTTCTTCTAGCGATTTGGTTAGTGGAAAATATATTAAAGAATTAAATAAGTTAGTGAAAGATAATTGTTCGGCAGAAATTGAAGTCTTATATAAAAATGGAGGATATGCCATTCGACCTTTACTTACTTGTGATAAATACGAATCTCGTCTTTTTTACGATAAAATATTAGCAGATAATCCAGTAACTGATGAAGGAAATGGACTTTATGATTTGTATGAAATGCTTGTTTTCCGTGGTGATCGCGTGAATAATTATGTAAAGTTTAATGGAATGTTATGGCGAATTGTTAAGATGAATCCAGTAGATAATACCATTTATTTAATCTTAGACAATGTTAAAGAAGCTCCAAATGATATTTGGGATGATCGTTATAATACCACAGAAGAAAGCCGACATGGTATTAATGATTTTCAAGTTAGTGTTATTTCTGCCACGTTAAATGAAATTTATGAAACGAAATTTAATAATGCTAAAGCTAGAATGGTTCCTGTTGATGTTTGTATTGGAAAACGAAGTCATACAGAAAACAATAACGATAGTAGCGTTGAGTGTTCTTTTGTTTTAGAAGAACCTGCTTTTGTTAGTTTACTACAGATTAATGATTATATTAATGCTAGTAATGATTATCGTTGTAATACGGTAGATGATATGGCTTGTGGAAACTATAATTATTTGGTTAATAAAAATGGAAAATGGTGGACATTAACTGCCGATGGATCAAAAGGTACCAAAGTTTATAGTATAAATTACAATGGCAACATTGTTTCGGATTATGCTAGTTCTAAAAAGTTTATACGTTATATGATTGCGGTTGATGGAAATAATCTTTATCAAGAAGGCGATGGGACAAGTACTAATCCTTATATGATGAAATAAAAAGATATTAGAATTTTATTGGTTCTAATTCTCAAAGAGTTTTGACCTTGTCAACACTCTTTTTTTGATACTATTAGCCATTTTTTAGAAAATGGTATTTCTGTCTATAATGTGATTATTAGCCCATTAAAATCTGGTAAAGAAAAATATCCTATGGAAAATGCAATTACAGATTATATGAAATCTCATAATACTGATGGGTATTTTGTATTTTCAGAAAAAAATATGTTTCTTTCATAGGACATCAGTTTATTTTTAGGGTTTCCTACTTCACAGATAAGGAAAACCTAAACCTCCATAGGTCTCAATTCCAACAATCGCTGCCGTACTCTTTATCTTTTATGAACTAGAAGATTAAAAAAAAAGAATTTTATTAATTCTAATTTTCTTAAAACCATGTTTTTGTAACGGCAATATTACTGCTATCAGGAGCTGGATCTGGCATATCAAATTTAGTGATTACTGGCAGTGGAAAAGCAGATCCAAATACTAAAGCTGTTCCTGGGCGCAATAGTTTAATTTTCTCAATATCTTTTAATGTAACATTGGTAGCGATCGATGTCATGATTTTTAAATCTTCAGGATGGAATAATTTTAAAGAAATAAAATTAGAACATTGACTTAGTGCAGTTTCAGATAATTCACTTGGACGCTGTGTAATAAAGCCCATAATTACTCCATATTTTCTTCCCTCTTTGGTAATACGATCAAAAATATTATATCCTAATATTGAAGTATCAGAATCTTTTGTTACATAACGGTGAGCCTCTTCTAAAATAATATGAATAGGAAATGATCCTCTATCTGTTAAATTTGTTGCAAATTGGAAAAATAAACGGGAAAAAATTTTGGTTAATATTTTAGCAAAGCGATCATCAATAAAATTAAAATTCATATTTACGATTTGAGCTTGTTCATTTAAAGGAGTAAGAAACATTTGACGAACATATTCATTTTTACTAATTGGGTTAGTAACGACAAAATATTTTTTTAGAGGGCTATTCATAATTGCATGTAAGCGAACTTTTAAGTTATTTGCTTTGTCGTACATCGTTTGACTATTAAAGGTTCCTTCACTTAATAAAGCAAATTCTAAAGCATAGTAAATGTCATCTAAATCATAAATAAAATTATCGCCAAGAACTTTTGCATTTAATTCTACTTTATTAAATTGGGATAAAAAGTCATGAACAAATTGAATGGCATTCATTTTTCCTTGAGCATCAATATTTAGACACTGTTGTAATGTTCTGGTATATCCAGGTTGGACTATTTCTGAGTTTAAATTTAGTGTTGGTGTATTATATTTCATGAGAATTGAAACAATTTGATCTCTTATTTGAGTTGAATTTTTGCCACTGGATAAAATATCGGTTAAACATTTGGCAATAATATCATTTTTGTATTCTTCAGCTTCTGGATCTGTGCTTTTAAAAATATAAACGTATTGTAATGTTTTCTCTAAAATAGATAATAGTGAACTATCTTGAACTTCTAGTAATATCGCTAAGTCATCAACATCTAAAAAGTATGGCGGAATAGAAATTACTTCCGTATTATCTTCAATAACCTCAGTGGTATAATTACGTACTTTTATACCTGGAATCGTTTCTATTTTTTTTAGAGCATTATGATACTCGCCATAAATATCAAATAAAATTAGATGGGCATTTGTAGGAATGGCTTCACTATTATAATAAAATATGTTTTGTATTAATCTTGCTACTGCACAAGATTTTCCAGTTCCAGTATTTCCTAGAATTGCAAAATGATTTGAGAAAAAAGAATTCATATTAACTGTAACTTTATATCCTTCATAGGCTATCGAGTTTCCAATTAATAATTGATTTTTGCTAGCATAATCTTGATTGCCAATTAGTAGTTCCAATTCACTTTTATAAATAATTCGACAACTTGAAGTCATGGCTGGAACTTTAATGATTCCACTTTGAAAATAGGTATCATGAATTTCCCCTAACAACACTATCGTAAATTGCTCTTTGGTTATTTTTATAATTTCTCCAACTACTTTTCGAGAAACATCTGAAAATATCACATGGATATTTAAAAGATTTGTTTCTATTTTATTACTTGTATTTTCAATAATTATTGTATTTTCTGTAATATCAATTATCTTACCAAACATTGTCTCACCCTATTCTTTTACAGTTTAACATATATTAGCGCGAAAAAAAAGAAGGTGATATCCTTCTTTCTTAGAAAATTAATCCGCCAAGAATTATTGCAAGTAAGATGTATAGAACTAAAATAATGAAAGCGCTATTATAGAAGCTATTTCCACCGCAGCATTCATTATCTACGTTTTTTTTGCAACAGCTCATGGGACACCTCCTTTATAAAGACTAAACGAATGCTCCTACAATTAGGATAAGTAAAATAAATAATACTAAAATGATTGCAGGGCCAATTCCATTATCACAACATTTATTCATAAATCATTCCTCCTTTATTTGTCTTTTCATTTATATTGTATGGAATATTTGAGAAGAGGTTCATGATTTTGTTTTAATTGTAATTGGTTTTTTTCTTTGTTATAATAACCACCGTGATTAAAAATGTTAAATGAAATTTTAGGTTATATTATTGCTCCGAATGGAGATTATATGTCATTTGGGAAATGGAGTCCGCGCATTGGTTTTAATAGTAGTGAATCGTATTTTCATGAAACGGCCGTTATTTTAGCAATGATTGAAAACAAATGGTATCAAAAGTATCCGGAACTTGGGATTTCGGATAGTGAATTAAATAAAAGAATACTGAATCTTGAGGTTTATGAGTATTTTTCTCTTTGGAGTTTAAAAGGATTTATTTCTGTTATTAATAGTAGTTTTGAGGATCAACCTGGTATTTTGGGGTATTTTCCTTCTAACTCCCCCTTTCTTCAAAAGATGACTCTACTTCTTTTAAAAGAGGCTATTTTATACCAAAAGAATATTCCGTCTAGTGTTTTGGTTAATGAAGTTCTTCAAAAGGATTTAAGTATTTACGTGATTTATCAGCAATTACTTGATGAATTACAAAAAGAAGATTCTTATTTTCGCAAGAAAAAGATTTAGATTACTTCACACATTGTTTTTATGATACGACAAATAATACGATGGGAGAAACTTGTATTTTTTAATATTCATTGCTATAATATTTATGTTTTAATTAAGGAGGATCACATGAAAAAGAAAATAATAATATTAGGGGCTTGTACAATGTTACTTTGTGGTTGTGGTAAAATTCCTACACTATCAAATGGTGATGAAGCAGTAGTAACTTTTGAAAACGGAGATAAGATAAGTGTTAATGATTTATATAAAGAAATTAAAGATAATTATGCTTTACAATCTTTATTGCAAATGATTGATAAGAAGATTTTAGAAACCGAATATAAAGATGAAGTTGAATCAAAAAAAGAAGTTGCTGAAAGTACCGTTAAAGCAATGAAAGAAAGTTATGGTGAAGAGCAATTTTTACAAATGCTACAAAGTTATTATGGTTACTCTTCCATTGAAGCTTATCAAAATGCTTATTACATTAGTGCTTTACAAAATTTAGCAATCGTTGATTATGGAAAAAGTTTAGTAACTGAAAAAGAAATGAAAAAGTATTATGATGAAAGCGTTTTTGGAGATATTTTAGTAGATCACATTCTAATTACTGCTGATACTACTAGTAGTATGACAACGGAAGAAAAAACAGCTGCAGAAAATAAAGCTAAAGATCAAGTTAAATCAATTATAGAGGAACTTCAAAAAAGTGATAATAAAAAAGAAAAATTCACACAACTTGCAAAAGATTTGTCCAAAGATGAAAGTACAAAAGAAAATGGTGGAAGTTTAGGTTATATCAATATTGGTACACTAGGAACTTCTTATGATGAAATTGTTAAAGCTGCAAATTCTTTAAAGGATGGCGAAATTAGTACAGAAGTTATTACTACAGAACTTGGATACCATGTTATTTTAAGAGAAGAACAAAAAGAAAAAGCTAGTTTTGATGATACAAAAGAAAGTATTAAGTCAACTCTTGGAGAAAAGAAAATTAGTGCGGATAGTACTTTAAGTGTTACGGCTCTTACAGAACTTAGAAAAAAATATGGTATGGATATTGTTGATTCTGAAATTCAAAAACAATATGGTAATTATATTTCAAACACTATTGCTAATATCGAAGCAAGTAAAAATAATTCTTCAAATTAGAAAAAAAGAAAGGATGATTTACCTTTCCTTTTTTAATGCCGCAATTTCTTCTTTAGAAAAACCTTTTAAATAAAGGCGATGATTAATTTGAAATTCTAATTCATTTCCTTGGTATTTTCGACTTAGTTTCCGGTTTAGTTTTTCTTTTTCTTTTTGGATTAATGATGCATCTTCTTTCCATGTTATTTTACTTGTAATTTCATTAATCCATTCTATGGGATAACCTAGCTGTTTTAAATATTGAAGGCATTTATACTTCCATTTTTCTAAGCCATCCGTATGATGTGAATCGGCTTTTTTTTGATAAATTTTTGCTAACTTTTCTAACCATAGATCTTTTTCTATTTCATTAAAGACTTCATCAATTAATGCCTCTGATAAATCATTTTCTAGCAGTTTTCTTTTTAATTTTAAAGGGCCATCATTGGTAAAACGAAAGCCATCATTTAAAAAGCTACGTATGTAAGTGCTTTCTTTTAGATAACCTTCTTTTTCTAATCTAGCAATGGTAAGATCGATAGATTCTTGTGAAAAGTTTTTTCTTTTTAAATAAATTGTTATTTCTTTTTTCGTACGTTGTTTACTATTTAAAAGTTGGATTGCTAAATAGTAAGATTCTAACTTTTCATTTTCGTTTATTATCTCTTTTAATTCTTTGTCTGTTAGCTCTTTTTTGGGAATTAAACTATATTTAACGATAATATCATCATAAAATAGATATTTCAAACCATCTTGAAAAGTAATTTCATAAGTATTTTTTTTCCCTTTTTTTAAATTTTTAATTGTCATTGGAATTCCTTTCTCATCAAGAAAAAAAGATTTAGTTTTTTACTTGATATTCTTTACAAGCATTATCTAAATCTTTTAATAAATTGTCAATATCATCTTCATTTGAAGTTCTCACACCACTTGCAAATTTATGTCCTCCACCATTATATTTTGCTGCTACTTCATTAATGATTGGACCACGACTACGAATATTTACTTTATATACTTTATTTTTTTCATCAAATGTTACAAAAGTCCAAACTAAAACGTCTTTAATGTAATTAAAATCATTGATCATATTGGATGGTGATGCGGTATCCACACCATATTCTTTTAATATTTCACTCGATATTTTTACATATACTAAACCATTTTCCGTTTTGGTTAAGTGTTCTCCTAAATAGCCATGAAATTTTACTTCATTGATGGGACGTTCATATAATTTTTCATATAACTTTATGAAATTTATTCCACTTCTTTCTATTAATGAAGTTACGGTTTTAAACGTATTTAATGTGGTGTAAGAAAGTAAAAAGCGATCACTGTCTGATACTATTCCTAAAAATAAATTAGAAGCTACACTTTCATTTAATTTTAAATTCGTATTTAATATTAAATCAGCAATCAATTGGCAAGTACTACAAGCCGTGTCATCAACCCATTCTACTGGACCAAATTGTTCTTCAAAAGGATGATGGTCGATTTTGATGATTTCTTTAGGATTTAAATCTTCAATGCCATCGACGCGATAAAAGTTTGGAACATCTAACGTGATTAATAGGACATTTTTTTGGACTTTATTATCAATTTTATCTAATTGACCGTATTTTCTAAATTTTGATACACCAATGCCTACGGCATATACTTTTTTGTTGGGATAAGTTAAACGAATGGAATCACGAAGAGCTATTTGGCTACAAATGGCATCAGGATCTGGTCCCATATGTCTTGCAATAATGATCGTATCGTACTGTTTAATTTTTTTGGCAATTTTCTTTACTAACTCTTTCGTCAAAACATATTCTTCTTTCTATTATTTCGTAAAATTAAAGGTGTCTCTGGCAATCATTAATTCTTCATCAGTTGGAATAACAAAAACTGGAATTGTTGAATCATCTGTCGTAATTTTTCCTTCATGAATATCATGATAACTAGCGATTTGTTCATTAAATTCTGCATTTAAATGAACTCCTAAAAATTCTAATTGCTCTACTATTTTTTTTCTTTCAAAGGCTCCATTTTCACCGACTCCGGCCGTAAAAATAATGGCGTCGCATCCTTTTAATTCAAAATAGTATTTGGCAATATAATCTACAATACGGCGCACAAACATATTTAAGGCTAGAATAGATTTTTCTTCGCCAAGTTTAACGTTATCATAAATATCACGCATATCGCTAAATTGTTCACTTATGGCAAGTACACCACTTTCTTTGTTCATTATTTTATCTATCTCATCCGGAGAAATATTTGCTTGTTTCATCATATATGGAATAATGGACGCATCAATATCGCCACAACGTGTTCCCATTATTAATCCTGCATTAGGAGTGAAGCCCATTGAAGTGTTTATACATTTGCCATTTTTAACAGCACTAATACTAGCTCCTGATCCAATATGGCAAATAATTAGTTTCGTATCTTTCTTTCCTAATACACTTTCCATACGTTCAGTAATATATTTATGACTAGTTCCATGAGCTCCATATTTTCTTACTTTGTAATCTCGGTACCAATTCATCGGTAAGGCATAGAGATAAGTTTCACGTTCCATTGTTTGGTGGAATGATGTATCAAATACAGCAACTTCGGTAGCATTGGGTACTACATCAATAGCTGCACGAATACCTACTATAGCAGCAGGATTATGAAGAGGAGCTAAATCCTTTAATTTCTCAATTTTTTCGATAACACTATCATCAATAACCGTACTTTCTTTAAAATATTCTCCGCCATGAACTACCCGATGACCAATAGCTTTGATTTCACTCATATCGCTTACAATATGGTTATTAATTAATTCTTCGATTAAAATTTTAAAAGCATCGGAATGATTATTCATCTTTGCTTCTACTTCTTTTTTGTTTCCGTTTACTTTTAATGTATAAAAACTTTTGTCAATTCCTATTCTTTGAAAGTATCCAGAAATTAATTTTTTTTCTTCTGGCATCTCAAATGCAGTAAATTTTAATGATGAACTTCCTGCATTTACTGATAATATTTTCATTCTTTCACCTCGTATTAATATTATACAAAAAAAAAGAATATTTTACTATCCTTTTTCCCTTTTTATATGGCTCATGAGACAATTGGGTCCAGTCTTCTTAGAGCATTCTTCTAAGGATTTTGTTTTTCTTCTTGTCGATTCTAAATTATAACCATAATCATTAAAATACATAGCTTGTCGTTCTAAATTGTTAATGGGTTCTCCATCGTAACTTTTATAAAAATAATCTATGTGTTTACGCATATTATCACCTAATCTTAGTATGTATAAAAATCATTTTTTTATTCATAATATAATTGGGTGATCGTTGTGGAAAAAGAAGAATATTTTAATCAAAGAATTGGATGTACTGTACATGATTGTAAATACCATGATGGAAATGAAGATCATTGTACTTTAGGAAAGATTTTAGTTAGTGGGGAGAATAATCAAAAAGGAACCTTTTGTGCGAGTTTTGAATCTAGAAATTAGAACTTTAGTGTTCTTTTTTATTTTTATTAAAAAAGATTTCTAATTTTCCTTACTTTAGAAATCTTTTTTTCTTTTATTGTAAAATTATAATTAAGTACTTAAAACTACACGAAAACTTGAAATTGCATTAACTCCATTAGCATGACCAAACATAAATATGCCAGCGCCTATTCCGATAGGAAAATTAGCTCCTCTTTGAAACCATGGCCACATTTTGGCAACCATCCAGGCTTCATCGGAATACCATGATCCAATATTTCGTGGTTCTTGTCCAAAATGAGCGGTTTCAAATGGTCCCATCTCTCCAGTCGCGTCCCCTAAGATTCTTTTTGAGTATATTCCTTCATTTTCACTATATCTATATTGATCATAATACTTACTTTCTGGAAAATCTATTCCTGTTGTTAACTCTGTTAATCCTGAGGTATCTCCATAACAATTATAACACCCGAATAAGCCATTGAATCCCGAATTTCTTTTACTATTTTCTCCACTCATTGGCTTGCCATTTTGATCGACCATAACTCCCATTACCAATTCATCTGATCCACCACTCATGTCATAAATTCCACTTATATTTCCAGTTGTACTCGCTAAATACCCAACTTCGGTATTATAAGGTCTCGTAACATTATCAGTTGTTCCATAGTCGATATATAGACCATTAGAAGCTGTTGGTGTATCACTTGCTGAATAACCATGAATTGGTTCCCTAATTGCACCATAACCGGTTGTATATCCATAATTATTAATTCTAACGCTGGTGGCACTTCCATATTTACTATGTTGTAAATATGCAACTGCTCCCCATTCGGTAT
>JAAWDB010000064.1 GCA_022793555.1 Bacilli bacterium | reverse complement strand
ATTGCTCGTTATCGAAAAGAAGCAACAGGTGCTTTAGATGAAGAGCAAATTAGAATAATTGAATCTGAGTATCAGTATCTTTGTAACCTAGAAAAACGAAAAGAAGATGTAATTCGTTTGATTGCTGAAAAAGACTTATTGACTAGTGATTTAGAAAAAGAAATAAGAGCTTGTGAAAAATTGACAGAAGTGGAAGATTTATATCGACCATTTAAAGAGAAAAAGAAAACTAAGGCCAGTGAAGCTATTAAATTAGGTCTAGAACCATTAGCAAAAAAAATCATGAGCTTTCCTACAAATGGAAATATAGAATCATTAGCTAGTGGATATAATATGGAAGTAGAAAAAGCAATAGAAGGTGCAGGATACATCATTAGTGAATGGTTTAGTGATAATGCCTATTACCGTAAATGGATCCGTAATCATATTTACAATAATGGATTTATTACGAGCAAATTAAAGAAAAATGCCGTTGATGAAAAGAAAACCTATGAAATGTATTATGAATTTCAAGATCGAATCAAATATATCAAGCACTATCGTATTTTAGCTCTTAATCGTGGTGAAGCTGAGTCTATTTTATCCGTTGGATTAGATTACGATAAAGAAAACATTATTGAATACTTAAAACAAAAAACTATTAAAAATCCTGCATCCTTTGTAGTTTCTTATGTTATTGATGCCATCAAAGATGCCCTAAAACGTTTAATTTTACCAAGTATTGAAAGAGAAATCAGAACAGAATTAACTGAAAAAGCTGAAGAGCTAGCCATTGAAACATTTAAAGACAACTTAGAAAATTTATTAATGACTAAACCAATTAAAAACTCTGTCGTTTTAGGATTTGATCCTGCTTTCCGAACTGGTTGTAAATTAGCTGTATTAAATCCGTTTGGGGAACTATTAGAAATAAGTACTATCTATCCTCATGAACCCAAAAATGAAAAGGTAAAAAGTTGTGAAATATTACGAAATCTTATTCAAAAATACCAGGTAAATGTTATTGCAATTGGTAATGGTACAGCATCTAGAGAAAGTGAAACTTTTGTAGCACAATCCATTAAAGGATTGCCTGTTAAATATAATATTGTAAGTGAAGCTGGAGCCAGTGTATATTCTGCTAGTAAATTAGCGATAAGTGAATTTCCTGATTTAACCGTTGAAAAACGAAGTGCCATTTCAATAGGTCGAAGAATTCAAGATCCACTATCTGAATTGGTCAAAATAGATCCTAAAAGTATCGGTGTAGGAGAATATCAACACGATGTTAATCAAAAAAACTTAGGTAATGCTCTAGCATTTACTGTAGAAAAAATTGTTAACGACATTGGTGTAAACATAAATACTGCATCATCTAGTATTTTAAAATATATTTCTGGTTTAAATAAAAAAGTAATTGATGGAATCATGGAATATAAAAGTAAAACCCCATTTCAAAATCGCGAAGAAATAAAAAAAATAAAAGGAGTATCAGACAAAGTATTTGAACAGTGTATTGGCTTTTTAAGAGTACCAGATAGTACTAATCCTCTAGATCGTACCAAAATACATCCAGAATCCTATGAAATCGCTTGTAAACTCTTAAAAGAATGTCACTTAAATTTAGAAGATATGGATTCCAAAGAATTTAAAGATACTTTATTAAAACAAAATATTGAACAAATGGCTGCTTTATTAGAAACAGATCAATATACCTTAAAGGATATCATTACCGAATTAGTTCATCCAGGACTTGACCGAAGAGATGAACTAGACAACGTCTTATTAAAAAGTGATATTTTAGAAATTAAAGATTTAAAAGAAGGTATGGAACTAGAAGGAACAATACGAAATGTAGTATCTTTTGGAGCATTCGTAGATATCGGACTCCATAACGATGGACTTATCCACATTTCTAAAATGAGTGAGCAATTTGTAAGTGATCCCAAAGAAATCGTTCATGTAGGGCAGATTGTCAAGTGTTACGTCGATCAAATTGATGTAGACAAAGAGAAAGTAAATCTTTCTTTAATCAAAAAATAGATATCAACAGATATCTTTTTTTAGTGGAAAAAAGTTCGACTTTCTTTTACAAAATATATCGTTTATGTTAAAATAAATAGACAAGAAAACTGATTAAAAATAGATAGGAGCATAACTAATGAAAAAAACATTTCAACTTGTTTTATACTATTTTCTAATAATTCTATATTTAGAAATATGGCACAAATCATTCTTTTATCCAAGTATTTGGAATATTGGTCTAATCTATACAGCACTATTTAGTTTAATAATAGCGTTATTTCTTACTTTCTTATCAAGTTTAGGAAAACCTAAAACCAATAAAAGATTAATTTTCTTTTTTACGGTTATTCTAACATTAATTTTTTCTGGAAATTATATCTATACAACGTTATTTGGTACCCCATTTTCTATTCAAGTTACCAGTATGGCAGGAGGTGCTCTAGACTTTTTAAATATTTTCTTTGATACGCTTTATAAAAATATCGCTAATTTAGTAATTCTTTTTCTTCCATTGATCGGCTTTATTTGTAAATATAAACAAATGAATTTTGAAAAAATGTTTTATTTTGAGAAAAAAAATATAATATATTTAGTAATTGGCATTTATATCTTTTCATTACTAGCTTTATTTCCATTTAAAAAATTAGATAAATCAGCATTTAAACTTTATTGGAAAGAAAATGATATTGTTAGTGCTATTAATATGTTTGGACTTATTACAGCTGAAAGAATAGAGATTCAACGAAGTATTTTTGGTTTTACCGAAACTTTAGCTTTTGATGAAAAAGATACCAGTGGTGAAACCAAAGAAGAGTATAATAAAACAGATATTGACTTCGATGCCTTAATTGCAAATGCTAAAGATGAGAATACAAAGTCGGTTTATTCCTATTTTAAAAATGCTACTGCGACCAAAAAGAATAAATATACGGGAATGTTTGCAGGCAAGAATTTGATTTTTGTTTTAGCAGAATCGTTTAATTCCGTTGTTGTAAATAAAGAAACTACTCCAACGCTTTATAAATTAATTAATGATGGTTTTAAATTTACTAATTTTTATTCTCCTCTTGTTTTAAGTACTACTGGTGGAGAGTTTCAAGCCATCACAGGATTAATTCCTAGTGCCGATACAGTAAATGTATGGCATGATGGAAAGGCTTATTTACCATATGCAATTGGTAATATGTTTGCCGAAGAAAACTATACGACAAATGCTTATCATAATTGGAAATACGATTTCTATACTAGAAACTATACCATGCCAGAACTAGGTTTTCCAAATTATCTTGCTTGTGAAAATGGTCTAGAAAAAATAGCTGATTGTTATTGGAATTCTATAAATGCACCTGAGGATCAACAATTAATTGCATCAACCATCAAAAAATATGTTAAAGAAGATAAATTCTTGACTTATTATATTACGATGAGTGGACATGCTCCATATCTTTTTGAACCGACGAAAAGATATTATGATGAAGTGAAAGATTTACCATTTAGTGATGAAACTAAAGCCTATATTGCATCCCAAATGGATCTAGATAAAGCCATGGAAGTTTTAATTGATTCCTTAGAAAAAGAGGGTGTTTTAGAAGATACTGTGATTTGTTTAGTAGGAGATCATTATCCTTATGCTATGGATATTTCAAATATTAATGAAATGTCATCATATCCACGCGATGAACTATTTGAAGTGCATCATAGTGATTTTGTAATATGGAATAAAAATCAAGAAAAAGTAGAAATTAATAAAGTAGGTAGCCAAATGGATGTCTTACCAACAATTTTAAATCTTTTTGGTTTAGAGTACGATTCAAGACTTTTAATTGGAAAAGACTTATTAAGTGACAGCGAAGGTTTAGCAATATTTTCTGATTTAAGTTGGATAAGTGATTCAGGAACCTATCAAAGTAAAAGTAAAAAATTTACGCCAAAAAAAGAAGTTTCTGATGATTATGTGTCCAAAATAAATCAGTGGGTAAATAATGGTGTAATTGTAAGTCGAAGAATTATCATTGATGATGTATATCGAGAATTATTTGAAAGTATAGGTGAATAAAAATGTGTGGATTTACAGGATTTGTAAGTAAAGACAAAAAGAAAAAAATAATTATAAAAAAAATGGCTGATCGTATTAGTCATCGTGGTCCAGATGGAGACGGATTTTATGTAGATGAAAATGTTGCCTTAGGTCATCGTCGTTTATCAATAATTGATGTCGCAAATGGTGGTCAACCAATGTATAACGAAGATAAAAGCCTAGTCATTGTATTTAATGGTGAAATTTATAATTATCAAGATTTAAAAGAAGAACTGAAAAATCATGAATTTAAAACAAATTGTGATACCGAAGTATTACTTCATGGCTATGAAGAGTGGGGCGTAGAATTACCTAAAAAGCTTAGAGGAATGTTTTCGTTCGCCATTTGGGATAAAGATAAAGAAATCTTGTTTTGTGCAAGAGATCCATTTGGAATTAAACCATTTTATTACTACCAAAAAGATGAAACGTTATTGTTTGGTTCAGAAATAAAATCTTTTTTTGAACATCCAAAGTTTGAAAAAGAATTAAACGATAAATTACTTCCCGCTTATTTATCTTTTAGTTTTACCCCTACAACCGAAACTTTTTTTAAAGGCGTAAATCGTTTAGATGCTGGACATTATTTACTATATCAAAATGGAAAGATGACCACAGAAAGATACTTTAAACTAGATTTTAGTGAAGAATCAAACACTTATGAATTTTATGTGGATAAAATTGCTGAGGTCATGAAGGATTCTGTAGAACATCATCAAATTAGTGATGTTGAAGTAGGATCATTTCTATCAAGTGGTATAGACTCATCGTATATTGTTACTCTTGCTAAACCAGATAAAACTTATACCGTTGGATATGACTTACCAAAGTATAATGAAATCGAAAATGCTAAAGATTTAGCAAATCGCTTAAAAATTAAAAATAAAAGTAAAAAAATTACTAAGGAAGAATACTTAAAAGTCATACCAGATATCATGTATTATATGGATGAACCTTCAAGTGATCCAGCAGCTATTTCTCTTTATTTCGTATCTAAATTAGCGAAAAAGGATGTAAAAGTAGTATTATCAGGAGAAGGTGCTGATGAATTATTTGGAGGGTATAATGTCTATGGATCTTATATCAAATGGAATTGGTATAATAAAGTTCCATTCTTTATTCGTCATGCCATTGCATCAATATGTAAGCTTTTTCCCGAAGTTCGAGGAATAAATTTCTTAATACGCCGTGGCGAAAAACTAGAGGATAATTATATTGGCGTTAATCGCGTTTTTGGTGAAAAAGAAAAAAAGAAAGTATTAAATATACCGATTACTTTAACGGACAAAGAAATTACCAAACCAGTTTATGATGAACTAAAAGGTAAGAGTGATTTGATTAAAATGCAAGCCATTGATATTAATTTTTGGTTAATGAAAGACATTTTACAAAAAGCTGACCGTATGACAATGGCTAATTCGATAGAAGGTAGAGTTCCTTTTATTGATTTAGAAGTTTACAAAGTTGCTAGTAAATTACCTTTTGAATACAAAATTAATAAACAAACAACTAAAGTTGCTTTAAGAGATGCAGCTAAAAAAGTAATACCAAATGAGTCTTACAAGAAGAAAAAATTAGGATTTCCTGTACCAGTTAGGGAATGGATGAAAGAAGAAGACTTTTATGAAGAAATAAAAAATACTTTTGAAACAGAATTCGCTTCTAAGTATTTTAATCAAGAATGTATCATAAAATTACTTGATGATCATAAAAATGAAAAGAAAGATAATTATCGTAAAGTATGGAATATTTATTGCTTTTTAAAATGGTATGAAGTTTTCTTTTTAGAAAATTAGGAGGAAAAATGAAAAAGGGAATGATTAGTATAGGAATAGCCATAATTCTGCTGCTTGCATTTTGTACAATTTTATATCTTGTTTGGACAAAAAAAGTAGATCAAATTGATAAAGCCGTTTATGGTTTTATTTCTAAATTGATTACCCCAAAAAATACCAAAATAATGAAGTTTTTAACTTTTTTTGGAGGAACTATAGGAATTGCCTTAAGTTTATTTGTAAGTTATTTTTTTATAAAAGATAATTTCGATCGCGGATTCATAACTCTTGGAATTTTAGGAGAAGTAGCTTTAAATAACATAATAAAAATTATTATAAAAAGATTTCGTCCTACAATTAATCCTCTAGTAATTGAAACAGGTTATAGTTTCCCAAGCGGACATACTATGTCGTCAACGGCTTTTTACTCTCTTTTACTGTTTTTTATCTGGAAATCATCGCTTTCAATGACAATCAAAATAATAATCTCAATTCCATGTATTATAATGATATTTAGTGTCTTAATTAGCAGAGTTTATTTAGGAGTCCATTATATTAGTGATGTTACCGCAGGACTTTGCTTAAGCCTATCTTATGTCCTATTAATTACTTTTTTTTATACATCACTTAGAAATTACTTTATATAAGTAATAAAAGAAAACCTCTAGACATGATCTAGAGGTTTTCTTGCAATTTTCTTCAATTTATTTAGTTTTTTGCTTTTTTTGACGTCGTGCAATTCCTTTAGAATAAAGAATTTGAAGTTTTGGGAATGCTTTTAACAAACGCATTTGATAATACTTATTTTGTTTGATAATTTCTTTTTTGACAAGAGCGGTAATCTTCTCTGTAGAGTCAGTTCGAATTTCTGAAGATATTTCTTTTAAGTTTGATAATATCCGATAAGAAATAACACTATCAATAATAATTCCTAAAGTTAGAAGAATAGTTAAAATAGAAAGAAAAATTGCAGGAATACATTCAATTAAATGTAAAAAAATAGGGTTAGAAACATACATAATAAATAAACCAAACAGTCCAAAAGGAATAAGCGTTTCTAAGCAAACTCGACCATTAATATTAAATCGATAACTAGAATAATCCCACCATCTGGTTTTAAATATTTTTTCTAAACAAAAGCTTGTTGCATATTCTAAAATAGAACTAAGAAGCATAGCCATAATAAATAGAGTAAACCAATCATTTTGATACCGTTTCAAAAGTAAAGTAATACTTAACGCTCCAAACCCGTAAATAGGACAATAGGGCCCAATTAAAAAGCCTCGATTAACAAATTTATGATGACTTACTAATTTACATCCAACTTCTAAAAGCCACCCAGCAAAAGAATAAATGAAAAACAATAATATATAAGTACAAATTAGATTCATAATAATACCTCTATATTAATTATACAGAGTTTTGATTTTATCTGTCTAGATTTTTGTAAAACCATTGCTTTTTTGTTGACATATCAATATAACAAAAATTATAATGAGTTTAGAAAGAAGATGATAAATTGAAGAAAAAAACAGTAGCAACTTTAGGAGTTGGCGCAGCCGTTGGAGCAGGATTAGGAATTCTTTTCGCACCAAAAAGTGGAAAAGAGACAAGAGAGGAATTAAAAAATAAAATTACAGATTTACGAAATAAAGTAAAAGATTTAGATATTGAAGATGTAAAGAAATATGTTGAAGATAAAATTAACGTCATTGAAAATGAATTAAAGGATTTAGATAAAGAAAAAGTTTTAAAAGTTGCTAAAAATCAAGCCAAAAAAATTGAAAAAGAATGTACAGCATTAGCAAAATATGTAAAAGATAAAAGTGATCCAATCTTATCCGATGCTGTGAATGCTGTAAAACAAAGAGCTTTGGAAGTTACGAAACAAGTGTTAGCAAAACTAGAATCTTAAGAATAATAAGATTTTAATATTTTTTTGTAAAAATTAGCTATAAAAAAAAGAATATGAATAGAATAAATAACATAGATTCGAAAAAAATTGTAAAAAATATTTTTGTCTTTGACAAATTTTAAAAAAATTTTGTATGCTGTAAAAGAAAATGGACAGTCAAAAAAGTGTAGAAATTCAATAGAGGTTTCTACGTTTTTTTGATAAAGGAGAGAAAGATTTATGAATCAAATAAACGAAAATTCTTATTTAACAACTACACCAATAAAAAAATTACTAATTAAATTTGTTTTTTGAAATTCTTATTTAATAGTTTTAGATATATTATGGCAACAGGAGGAGGTATAAGTATTATCATAGTTTGCATGTATTTATTTATGATTATCTAATCAACTGAATGGCTAAATAAAAAAGAACACAATTTAAGATAAATAAGCATCTAAAAAATATATTTTATTAAAATTTATGATATGTCTAGTCTATTTTCCTTTTAAACCTTAATTAGATTAGTAATACTATAAATATTATTTTCTTTATCTGGTAACTTTATTTTGAGAATTCCTTATTATATAATTTTACTGGAATTGCAATTAATTAACGTACAAGATATAATAATTTTCAAAAAGGAGAAAGTAAAATGAAAGAAGTAGAAAACATCAAAGAGCATTACTCAAAAGAGGATATTATATACTTTTTAAAAGAACTAATTACCCAATATAATAAAAAAACAGATAAAAAGAAATATCTTGAAAAATTAAAAGAATTTATATTTTTTGCTTTATCAAAGGCTGAAGAAGATCGGAAAGAGAAATTAGGAAAGAACGCAAACAGTTTCATTATAATGATTGAAGATTATTGGATGCTAATATTTTGGTACCTCGCAGTATCTTGCCAGGAACCATTCGTTAATAATATTAATAAAATAATTGAAATGTGTAATAAGGAATGGGAATCCATGTCTGATTTTAATATAAAAGATAGCGTCAGATATGAATTGATGAACATTTCAGAAGAAAAGTTTAATCTAATGAGTATTTTAGAAAACTCAAACTCTTCCTTTTATTATTTTAATATACCATACGAAAATAAATATGCTGAGTGTAATTCACTATTCATACTAGGTGCACATATTTTTGAATTATTCGGGGTTAATAACGAGGATTTTCCACTTCAATTATCATTTGGGTACTTTTTGGGGCTAAGTCTCTATTATTATATTTTAGAAAAAAATCCAAAATTGATTGAAAAATATAAAAACACATTCGATATAATTAATGAGGATTGCATAGAAGAGTTTAGCGAAAAATTTTCTCTAGCCCTTTTACAGTTTACAGATTATGACATCGAAGGATTTGATTT
>JAAWDB010000063.1 GCA_022793555.1 Bacilli bacterium | reverse complement strand
GTATAATTTATTTAAGTATTTGATTTCGACATTCTCTTTCATTTCATTTTCTTTCATTTTAATCACCTAATTTTAAGATAAACAAAAAGAGAAATTTTATACAAACTTCTCTTAAATTTCTTGAACGACAGCGATAATCATTGGTTTACATTCTGTTTCACTGTATAGGAATTTGCTTAATTCTGTTCGAATTTCTGTTTTGATTTTATTATATTCAATAAATGTGTCAGTAATATTTCTGGTGATCACTTCTTCGGAAATTCTTTTTATTTCACTAATGATTTCTTTCGAATCTTTAACATAGACAAAACCTCTTGTTGTGACTTCTGGTCCTACTAAAAGAACTTTATCTTTTTTACTGATGGTTGCACTAATTAGGACAATTCCATTTTCACTTAGCATTTCTCGGTCTTTCACTACTAAACCACCAACATCATCACTACTTTTTCCATCAATTAAGCAATCATTCACTTTAATGGTTTTAAATGAATCTTTTAGTTCACCATTTTCAATTTCTACGATATCGCCATTTTGTTTTAATAAAATATTGGAAGCTGGAATGCCTAAGCTACTTGCTAAATTAGCATTTCCTACCATGTAGCGGTATTCTCCTTTGACTGGCATGTAATATTTGGGATTTAGTAAACGAATCATTAACATTAAGTCTTCACTAGATGGATGATGTAAAATATTTTTTTCTTTTGGAAGAGTTACAATTTTACATCCCGCCATCGCTAAATCGTTTTCGATTTTTACTAATAGTTTTTCATTAGAATCATATCGTGGCTCGGCAAAACAAATGGCATCACCCACTTTTAAGTTAATATATTTATCGTAGCCATTAATTATTTTACTAATAGAAGCATATGGATTTTCTTTGTCATCACATATTAATAAAATTGAATTGCTATCTTTAATATTTGATAAATCACCTAATAAATCATCGCTACAAGTTAAGTATCCTTCTTTGCGTCCAAAATTAATTACGTTTTGAAGTTTTTTACCCATAATTACAATTTTACGATGTGAATTTTCCGCAGCACTAAAAATATCTTGAATGGTATAAAGATGAGTTGGTAGTACAGAAAACATTATTCGCCCAGTTTGTTTATTGATAGCGTCTTTAAAAAATCCTTCTAAACGATGAGTTGGTGAAGTATGACCAATATGTTCTGAAAATGTTGATTCTGATAAAAGACAAAGGACTCCTAATTTGCCAATATAAGCAATTTTTCCTAAATCCATACCATAATTACCTGCCATTTTTGGATCGATTATAAAATCTCCCGTATAGCAAATAGCACCATCTTTCGTATTTACCACATACATCACAGAATCTGGACAACTGTGGCTCACACTTATTGGAAAAACACTAGTTCGACCGAAACTGACTTTTTTGTGAGGCGTTATCTCGATGATATTTTTTTCTGGAACTCCACTTTCTAATAAAACGTATTTGGTAAATTTGGTGGCAAATAATTTAACTTCTGGTAAAGTTTTGACTAAATCGGCAGCCCCTCCCATATTTTCGTAGTGCCCATGGGTCAGAAAGACACCTTTAATTCGTTTGCGATTTTTTTCTAAATATTCGTAATCTGGAAGAATATAATCAATTCCAAAAGATGTTCCCGTGGCATACTTTAAACCACAATCAAAAACAAATAGATCTTTATCTACCTCTATACAATAGGTATTTTTTCCAGATTCATCTAATCCACCCAAACTAAAAATTTTAATTTTACTCATAATTCAACTCTTTTCTAAAAAATAATAAATTTTTAAAGTATTTCTGGTGATTTAGATTATAACAAAGAAAAAGAGATTTTTCAATCTCATTTTATTACATCTGCAATTTCGTTTAACCAATATTATCTTCAATAATTAGTTCACTTAGAGAAGTTATTGCTAAACCTTTGTATTTGGCTTGTTGTACTAATAATTTAAAATCATCTACTTTGGCATCTTTTTTAATATAGATAATCGAACCACTTTCTAATTTATTTTTAATGGATGCAACGTTGTAAGTATTTAATTCTAAAGATGGTTTAATTAAGTATTTTTGATTTTTACGGCATAAGTCTTCATTATAATTATTAACAATACAAATATTCTTATTTTGTTTGATCGAATCAAGTAATCCTTCGGTTTCTTTGTAATTTTTATAGTCAGCATTAATTTGTTCCAATGAACTATCTCTTTTAAAGGTGTCATTTGTTATAAGAATGGATGCGTTGATGTTTTCTTTTGTTAAGTATTCTTTTAAAGAATCGTTTTCTTCAATAATAAAGGCAATACTTCTTTTTTTAGGATTTCCTTTAGTGATCATTTTATCTTTATTATCTTCTAAAGAAATTTCTGGTTTTACTTGGTCAAAAATCAAATAGTATTTGTTGAATGCTCCAAAAGATTTCATTTTTTGAAAACTTTTCTCAACATTTACAGCAAGTCCATTAATTCCTGGTATAATGGTACGATCATCGATGATGGCATTAACGAATTTAGTGTTACTTGTACTAACTACATCTTCAATAGTTTCATAGATGGGATCTTTTTGACGCATTAAAAGAGCTATTTTTTCAGTATAATAAAAGCTAAATAACATAATTGCAACGATGCCAAAGTATTTATAAAAATTTTTCAATTTTCTTCACCATTACATTGTATTCATATTCGTCTGGTTTAATTATTTATTTGAGATCATTTTTTTTATTTTAGGTAAAATGGTTTTGGAATTTTTCAGTAAGTATTCATAAGTCGTAGGATCTTTTTTTAGGGCATCTAATAATTTTATATCGCTTTCATAATCAAAATCATCGATTAACGATAAAATGTTTTTATTTATTTTTTTCGCAATTTTTTCTAATGTTTTCCAACTCGGATTTCTAAGACCTTTCGTATAAGCGTATACTGCACTTTTGCTCAAACTAAGTTCTTTGGCAAGATGCTCATAAGTGTAGCGATGTGCTTTTTGATATTTGATTAGTTCTTTACTCAGTTTTTTCATTTTGCTCTTCTTTTCTCGATGGCGTTACAAAGCTAATGGACTGAGCAATTACTTCAGTAATGTATTTTCGATTACCATCTAAATCTTCATAAGATCTTGTTTGTATTCGTCCTCTAACGGCAATAGCATCTCCTTTGGTGCAGTATTTTGAAGTATTTAAAGCAATGCCATTCCATAAAACACAACGAATAAAATCGGATTCATATAAACCTTCAGAATTTTTAAAATTTCTAGGGACTGCGAGGTCAATTAAAGTTCTTTTTTTATCTGAGTCAATTTCTTCTAAGGTTGGGTCACTGGTTAATCTTCCAACTAATATAACATTGTTCATCTTTTTCCTCCTTTCCAGAAATATATTTATCAACTTTTAATGATGGCTGCAAATGGCGGATTTGCAAATTATAGGAAATAAAAAAAACAGATTTTTAATATCTGTTCATCATTTTCTTTTTTTCTGTGAGTATTTATTTCGTCCATTTTATTTATTCTTTAAGTAATCGATTTAATTCGACAGCATATTCCATGGGAAGCTCTTTTTTGAAATCTTCGATGAATCCCATAATGAGTAATTCTTTGGCTTCTTCTTCATTT
>JAAWDB010000062.1 GCA_022793555.1 Bacilli bacterium | reverse complement strand
TATTATAGCAATTTCAACATTTAAACTTCTGGTCCATAATTCAAAATCCTGAGAATATCTAAAACTTTCATCATAAAAAAGTTGCTTAGAAAAAATACTTTCTCTACGAAAAACAACAGAAGGATGCGCAATAATATTAACAAAAAACAATTTACATTTTACTTGATTAGGATAAATGCATTGTTCCTTAACAACTCTCTTTGATGCTCCAATTTCACGATAATAAGTTGCAGCAATATCAATATTAGGATTTTTTTCCATATATGCAACTTGTATAGCTAATCGATCGACATGAGAAATATCATCACTATCCATTCGAAAAATATATTTTCCTTTAGAAATATTAATTGCTTCATTTAAAGATTTGGGCAATCCAAGAGAAACATCATGTCTAATAATTTTAATTCTTTTATCATCAGTATACAATTTTAAAATTTCGTCATCATTTCCACCATCAGAAATAATAATAAATTCAAAATTTCGATAAGTTTGGTTCAAAATGCTTTCTATCGCTTCCTTTAAATAATCTGGATTTGTATTTAAAGTAGACATAATAACTGATACAAATATTTCATTTTCCATAATCTATTACTCCTTAATTAAAAGATGTGACTTAAAAATTCATAAATATTCCAAGAAATTTTAAAAACTTTTTCATGAACCAGAAGGGTTAAAATAGCCATTCTATCTCTAAAACTTGAAACAGGATTTTTTAAAATATCATTTTTATTTGTTTTCAAATATTTTATAATCTCTTGTTTCGCTATAATCTCTTGTTCATCCAAAGTTGCTTTTACCATTTGGCGTAATACATTAAAACGAGCATACATTTTTCTTCGTTTTATAGAATTTTCTAACGATGGAAACTTGTTTAAAATATCCGCACACATCATGTCATTTAATAGAATCATATCTACTTTTTTTAAATTAAAATTACTTGTCATAATAGAATTCTCACGGCGATAGTAATTATATTTACTTTGATTACCATAAGCAATTTTATCACATTGCATAATCAACTTATATGTTGTACCATTATCTTCACATAATCTTTTCACTGGAAATCTAACTGTATCAAACAATGCTAAATCATATAACTTAGCACAAGAAGAAACAGTAAATCCTGCTTCATTCAACATTCGTTCTAAAGCATTCTCAGTTGTCAAACACTCTTCATGAAATGAGCGACCAATATTAATAATTTTTTGTTTATTTTTATTTAAAATTACTGTACTATAAGCACATATGGCCATTCTGGTTTGATGTTTTCGTAATAAATGATATAAATACTCCACACAATCAGGCAAAATATCATCATCAGAATCTACAAACATAACATATTTACCAGAAGCTGTTTCAAGTCCTTTGTTTCTAGCAGCTGATAATCCCCTATTAGATTGATGAATAACCTTTACTCTTGTATCGATATTTACATAATGATCACAAATATTAGAACTATCATCAACAGACCCATCATCAATCAAAATAACTTCAATATTATTATAAGATTGATTTAAAATACTATCCATACAATTTCGAATATAACGTTCTACATTATATACAGGAACAACAATACTTATTAAATCTTCATGCACTATGTTTACCCACTTTCATTCCTAATAAACGAGCTGCCATATCAAACGGATATCGAATTAAAACTTTAATATTTTTTTCACAAATGGCACGTTTTAAAATATATTTTGCTAACCCTCCCCCACTTTTATTAGTACCAAATTTATCTAAATAAGAATTTTGTTTAAAAAAAATACCAGTCAATTTATATCGTTCATAAATTTCTTTTAAGGAAAAATTATGTGAATGATACACTACAGAATCCGAAACATATCCAATCTTTCCACCAGACATAATTAATTTATAAGCGAAATACATATCTTCATTTGTAGGAAGTTTTTTACCATCATACCCATTTAACTCAACAAATTTTGCACGTAATATAGCACTTGACGCATCACTAAAAAAGAATGTTTTTAATCCCTTAGAAGAAATATCAGATTTAGTAGTTATAAAACTAACATCTGGATAATTTTTTTCCCTCGTATATTTCTCAATATTATTATATTTAGAAATTTGTCTAGAATAAGTTGCTTCACAATTTCCCAATAAAATAGGGGTTATAAGATTTTTTAACCAAAACTCAGATTCAATAACAACGTCTTGAGTTACAAAAGTCACAATATCAGCCCTTGATGAATATGCAGCATTTTCACGAACTGTACTATGTGAAAATTCATCACGTTTTATTTTTTTAAAAAAAATATGATTATCTCTTAAAATTTGTTCAGTATTATCTGAACTTTCTGTTAAAATATAAACAATTTCACCTAAAGATACCTCTTTTTGTTTTAAAAAAGAGGAATGTAAATCTAAAATATAATCTTCTGCATTATATAAAGGAACTATAATATCTACACTATATTTATTTTGCCCCATCACGTTTCAACACTCCAATTATTGTTGCAAAGATGATTTTAATATCTAACCAAATAGAACAATGATCAACGTAATAAAGTTCAAGTTGTTTTCTTTTTTTATAAGTCGTACAACTTCTACCATTCGCTGCCCAGTATCCCGTAAGCCCTGGTCGAATACTTAAAAATTTCTTAGCTTCTGTTTTATTATAATTTTCAATTTCATCAGGAACAATAGGTCGTGGTCCAATTAATGACATATCTCCTTTAAAAACATTGATAAATTGAGGAAATTCATCCAAAGAAGTAATACGTAAAATTTTACCAATCTTCGTAATACGTGGATCATTTTCTAATTTTCTTGTACGATAATATTCTTCCCTAATATCTTCATTTTCTTCTAACCATTGATTTAAAACTTCTTCGGCATTCGGTACCATAGTTCTAAATTTATAAATATAAATAAATTGTCCATATTTTCCTAAACGTTTTTGCTTAAAGAAAATAGAATGAAAATCTCCACTACAAACAGTAATAATTTTAACAATAACTGCAATTGGAATTAAAAATAACATTCCAATAAAACTCACTAATACATCAAAAATTCTTTTAAATCCAAAATACAAATATTTAAAAGATATACTTTTACTTTGTGTTTCTTCAAATACTAACTCTTTATTATTCACAATCAAACCCCTCCAAACATATTTATCCATAATTGTTGGTTCAGTTAAGAATATTATAACATCACTCTTCTACACTTCTGGATATTATAACACCAATTTAACAAAAAATATGTCAAATTCTAGCCAAAACCTTCATGAATAAATAAATTTAATGGCTATTTTAACACGTTTGTCGCATTTTGTCGAGTGCTAATCGTTAAATTTTTTTACCAATTCTTAGGAAATATCACAATGAGTATAACCAATTTGACCATCTATCATATCTTTTAATACCGACTCTAATCCTTTTTTAGGGATTTCTTTAAGTAAAAAGATATGTCCACCATTACAAAATTTTTGTAATTCACCTTCAAGCGCAATACGATTTTCCAAACTCATTTTACGCATTACTTCAAACGTACTACCATACTGAAAAGGATTAGAAATGCCTTTCGGTTTACCGTAGATTACTTCATCTAGTTCTAAAAAGTAGCGGCCAACTTCATCCAAATCAAGAGCACATAGTGCAAAATTCAAATTATTTTCTTCCGAATAGCGATCTATGGTTTCTCTCATCAAAGTCACAATTTTTAATGCTTCTTTTTGTACTTCCTCTTCATTTTCTCTTTTTCCAAGTAAAATCCATATAGTTTCCCAAAGACCTACTAAATTAACCTGCAAAACTCCATGCTTAAATATTTTTCGCAACCGATCATTATCCTTAACATTTTCTCCAAACTTCCAAACTCCTTTTCCTATCAAATAAGGAAAATTATAATTATGCTTACTACATTGATACTCAAATCGTTCTAAAATTTCATTTTTCGTAAGTTCTAAAATTTCTAACAATTCCTGATAAAAATGTTCTTTCTCTTCATGTTGATGGCGAAGAGCAATTCTTGGCAAATTTATTGAAGTAAAAGAAACACTTCCCTTTCCTCCAACATAAACTCCATCTTGCGTAGTATTATCATAAAATGCCCGCTCTCCTCCTACACCATAGCATACATCTTCTTCACTTTTATTATAAATTACATCTAAAAATTCAAAATCCAAAACACCTTTCAAATAAGCTTCTTCTGCGAGTTTTCGCAACTCACTCATTGCTCCATTTCCCTTAAAATGCAAATCCTCTTTTAATTTAAAAATTCCTAAAACTGATGATGGCGCCTGTCTAACTAATTCTTCTATCAATACCTTATCAATCATTGCTGCTGCCATGGAATCCTCAGTTCCAAAGGATAATGAAACCTTTTGTTTATTCAAATTCTGATCATAAGAAAATTGTAATTCTTGCAAAAGCCAATGAATAGCCTCTTGTAATATATGCCTTAACGCTTCTAAACTCTCACGATAAGAATCCTCAAATAGGGTTTTAATTTGTTTTGAACCTTGATAAAAATAGTGATATTTTTCCATATCAATTTCTAAAGAAGAAAACTCATTCAAACTTTGATAAAACTGATCCATTGGTAAAATCTCTTGTAATCCAAAAGAAGACAATTTTAACTCCAACGTTTCCTTCCAAAGAATACCAAAATGACGAATTAAAATAGGTTCTAATTCTCTTTCAAAATAGGGTATCATCACATTTCCATGTTGTTCTAAAAAAATACTACGAATAACCCTTGATAAAGCCATTAAAGCATCAAAAACATGATGATGAGCAGAATCTTTTAAAAATCTAGTATAAAGAAGTTGAATACTACCGGGATTACCCATAGGATAATACTTTAATTGATGTAAATACAAAACACCACTATCAATCGTCCGAACTGTTTTATGATCTAGTAAGAAACTTTGAGCAAATTCTTCGCTAATTACTCTCCCAAAATGAAAAAACATATCTTGTGATGACATAGAAGAGCCGACTAATTTCGGATCATCTTGATCATTTAACCCTAACTTTTCCATCGATTTTAAAAACTTATGTTGTTCTTTCGTTGTAAAAGATTCTCGTGATAACGCCCTTTGTTCACGATATTTTCGATAATGCTGATAAATATCAGAGTATTGATACTTCTCTAAAACACTTAAAATAATATCTTGAATATCTTCAATTTTAATCGTTTTTCGATCTTGATAATCCTTTTCGATTTTAGCCAAAACTGAACTAT
>JAAWDB010000061.1 GCA_022793555.1 Bacilli bacterium | reverse complement strand
TATAATTCTTTAAAGCGATTAAAATTAACAAATTCTCTTTGACGTAACAATAAAAGTGGTCCAATCAAATCCTCATCATCAGTCATTTCAATTAAATTCTCATAAATTGCTCGAGCTTTTTGTTCTGCCGCCATATCCTCAGAAATATCAGCAAGCACATCACCTGTTACTGCAAAATATGTCACGCTAAATGGAACACCATTAGAATCACTTGGATAAACACCTTTTCCGTGTTCCGTAAACATCCCACCAAGTCCGCAATTTTCCATTTCTTCAACTGTCGCATCTTTCGTTAACTGATGTACCATGGTAGCAATCATTTCACAATGTCCAAGTTCCTCAGTAGCAATATCATTTAAAAGAGCTTTTCCCTTTTCATCTGGCATATTAAATTTTTGTGAAAAATAACGCATCGCTGCTCCAAGTTCCCCATTTGCTCCACCAAATTGTGTAATCAAATATTTTGCCATTTTTAAATCTTTTCTCTTAATATTAATTGGATAATTCGTGTGTTTGACATACTTAAACATACAGATTACCTCCCTCATTATCCCAAGGCCAAGGATTATTGTCCCATTCATAATTTTTATAATGAGCATCTGTCATCACAATCGGACCATACATATTTGTAAATTCTTTTGCTGCCAACCTTCCTTCATCAATATATTTTTGAAATAAACGATAAGCTTCCCTATCTTCTGGATGGATATCCAAATATAAATTTAAATCAGTAACAGCAAAAGCATATTCCATGACTTTCAAAAGCTTTTGTTCTCGATCACTTTTTGGCATTAAACATAAATCTGAATAATTTTTATATGGCTCATACTCATCGGCGATCATATTTCCTCTTTGAAAACCTTCTTGTGGATTACAAAAGCGTTTTCGATCAATTTCTAATTTAAAATCATTACCAGGAATTTCAAAAAACGAAAAATCAAAATCATTGTTATTAAATAACATTCTTTTTCCCCCTTCCCTCATAATTTATGGTAATTTTAAAAAAAGAACTAATACATTTACCCAGATAGCAAGACAAATTCAAAATTTTTCGTTATAATAAAAAAAGTGAGGTGAAGAAGTTGAAGAAAAAAATAATGATGTTATCCTTTATTGTATTACCGTTTTTAATCACAGGTTGTGGAAGTGAAAAAACACTTACTTGTACCAAAGAAACCGTCATTGACGATTTAAAAACAACAGAAGAAATCAAAGTTTCCTATAAACAAGATAAAATTCTTAAAATTTCTCAAACAACCATTGAAGAAATGGATCCTGATGTAATCGATACTACCATTGATTTTGGAGAAAGTTTTGCTAGTGCTTTTAATGATATCGATGGATTTACGATTAAATACAGCAAGGAAAACAATAACGCCGTAAAATATGAAATGACAATGGATTATCGTAAAATGGATATGGCAAAATTAAAAGAAAAATTCGGTGATGATTGGAACGACGAAGAATTTACCAAAGCCAAAGATATGAACATTGAAGAATTTAAAAATGAACAATTAGCCGGATATACTTGCAAATAAAAAATGTAGAGTTTGATGATATTTTTATCATTTTCTCTACATTTTTTTATTTAATACTAGGATCTAATTTATGAAATAAATAAACACTGAAACGATTTAACTTATCAAAAATATACATCGAACAAATATAAAGAACGATAAAAATCAATAGTGTTTCATTCGTTATTTCTGAAATATTAAAAAATTCATACTGAAAAACTGCACAATAGATAAATCCATTTAACAAGAAAAGAAATAATAACGTTCTTAAAAAATTAAAAGGCTTACAAATACGATACAAAAAGATAAATCCGGTCGTAGCAGTTAAAAAAACCGATAATGTACTGGCAAGACTATAAGTTAACCCAAAAGTTTCCTTAAAAGCGGTAATTAAAATAATGTTAATTACCACTGTAAGAGCAACAGGTAAACTTTTACTAACAATTTTTAACAAAAAATTTCCAGTCACTAATTCACGATTCGGTTCCAAAGCTAAGATAAAAGATGGAATACCTATCGTAAATCCCGTAATCAGTGTTAATTGAATCGGAACAAAGAAATATTTTGTGGATATAATAATACTAAATAAAATTAATAATACCGTATAAATCGTTTTGACAAGTAACAAAGAACTAGAACGTTCAATATTATTAATTGTTCGTCTTCCCTCTGCCACAACTTTCGGTAATGAATCAAAATTAGAATCAAGTAAGACAAGTTGACTAACATTTCTTGCAGATTCACTACCACTCGCTAAAGCAATTCCACAATCACTGGTCTTTAAAGCAAGAACATCATTTACTCCATCTCCTGTCATCGCCACCGTATGACCAAGCTCTTGTAAATATTGAATAATTAATTGTTTTTGACGAGGTGCAACTCTACCATATACATCATAATCACAAATAACATCGTATAATTCCTCATCACTTAGACTTGAAACATCAATACCTGTAACGTGTTCGAGTCCTACTCGTTTTGCAATACTAAGTACTGTAGAAACATTATCACCCGAAATAATTTTCACATTAACTCCTTGATCTTTAAAATAAGCAAGCGTGTCCTTAGCTTCTGGACGAATGACATCCTCAATTAATACATACCCAACAAACTCTAACTTTGGTGGCGTTTTCGATAATTTTTCCTTGGACTTACCTAACACTAAAACACGATAATCATTTTGAAAGGGCAAAACAAGTTCTTTCACTTTTTTATTGTCCTTAAACAATATCTCTGGTGCTCCTAAATAAAAGGAACCATGACCTTCAAAAGAGAAAGCCGAAAACTTTCGAGAACTAGAAAAAGCAATCCTATCACTACATTCCCAAGTACTAGTCTCTTGATAGTATTCCTTTAAAGCATTCATTGTCGCATTATCATCTTGCGAACTACTCACAATCGCTTTTAATATTTCTTCCATCTCATCTTTACGATTTTTTTGCGATGGACAAACCTCTTTGATGGACATTTTCCCTTCCGTTAAAGTTCCTGTTTTATCAAGACAAATCACATCTACTCGTGCCAAAGTTTCCATCGAATGAAGTTGTTGAACTAATACTTTATAACGACTAAGACGAATCACACTTACTGCCATCACAGAACTGGTAAGTAAAACTAATCCTTCGGGAATCATCCCAATTAAAGCTGCCACAGTAGCAAAAATAGCTTCTGTAACATTAAAATTCGTCGCATTTAATTGACTAAAATACATAATAATACCAATTGGTATGATAAACAAAGAAATAATTCGCAATAATCTCTCAAATGAATCCATAATAACCGAATTTGCTTTTTTCATATATTTTGCACCAGAAGAGATTGTAGAAACATAATTTTCACTTCCAATATGTTCTACCCGTGCACAAACTACACCACTTACAATAAAGCTACCACTTAAAATCATATCGCCTTTTTGCTTTACAACGGCATCACTCTCACCCGTGATAAACGCTTCATTTACCTCCACTTCACCACTTAGAATAATGGCATCACACACCACTTGATGACCACTTCTTAGCAAAATGACATCATCCAAAACTATTTCATCAATCGCCTTTTCTTCTTTTTTACCATCGCGAATGACCATAACTTTCGATTCGGATAAAATGGACAACTTATCAATAATTTTTTTAGATATAATTTCTTCAATAATACTGATAATTGAATTAACGATAATCACACCCATAAAAAGACAATTCTTTAACCCCTGAAACAATTGACCACTAAAAATGCCAGCACTGAGTACTGCAGCTCCCAAACAAATATTTAAAAAGTTAAAATACGTAAAAAAATTAGAAGCAATAATTTGTTTAATCGTTTTCGTTTTCGGTTGATCATCAAAATTAACGAGTCCAGAAGCGATTCTTTCTTTGACTTGTTCATGAGTAAGACCACATTCTTCCTTAGGATTGTATCGTGTAATTTCTTTCATATTCTCCACCTACTACATTAATTATATCACTCCCATACTACCTTGGGCATTACAATTTTGTAAGAATTTACCAAACTCTTTTTCTTTTTTAAACTTTCCTAGAAAATAAATAACCACGCCTAAAAGACGTGGTTTTCACACAGCCTATAAGGCTAGATTATTAGCCAGTCCATAAATAGAGACTGGCTTTTACTACGTTCAAGCCCAGAGCTATGACTACTTCAAT
>JAAWDB010000060.1 GCA_022793555.1 Bacilli bacterium | reverse complement strand
TTAAGAATTTCTATTCCATAATAATAAAGTGATTACTATGTTTTATTTAAATACTTTTTTATTTTTTTCCATCCTTGGCTATACTTATGAAACCATATTTCATTTTTTAGAACATAAAATGCGCGAAAATATTTTATTTGGTCCTTGGATGCCAATCTACGGATTCGGTATTTTATGTATTGAACTCATTCATAAAATTCTTACCAAACTAAAAATAAATGGTAAAAAAAAGCTCCTTTATTGCTTCATCTTAAGTGTAATTTTCCTAACCATAATAGAAGAAATTGGTGGACTTATCATTTTATATTTTTTTCAAACCTCTTTTTGGAATTACGAATCGATTCCATTATCAATTGGACCATACATCAACATTCTTGTTTCTTTAATATGGGGAGTACTCGGACTATTTTTAGAATACATTATCTACCCTCTTGTCACCCCATGGTTAAAAAAAATACCCAAATGGGTATCAATTCTTTTATTTCTACTTCTTTTACTCGATAACATCTGGAGCTTCTTCAATAAATGTACTGCTTTTATGTGGTTCATCCCATAATAAATCCAAATAATCTTGCTGACGTAATGCTTCATATACCATAATTGCTACAGTATTTGATAAATTTAATGCTCGCACATTTTTAGTCATCGGCATTCGCATACAATGATCTAAATGAGGTTTTAAAATCTCTCTTGGAATACCCGTACTCTCTTTTCCAAAAATAAAATAAATATTTTCATCTTTATTACTATAATCAAAACTAGTGTGAGGTTTATGACCATATCGTGTTAAAAAATAATAGGTTCCTTTGTTTTTTAAGAAAAATTCATCGATATTTTCATAAACCGTATAGTCACAATGATCAATATAATTAACCCCACTTCGTTTAATATATTTTTCATCTAGTGAAAAACCAAGTGGCTTAATTAAATGTAAACGAGTATGTGTCGCCACACAAGTCCGCATAATATTTCCCGTATTACCGGGTATCTCTGGTTCAAATAATACTACATTAATCATATACTACCTATCGTTTAAACTCATACATATCAAGAAGTTTAACAAAATCAGCAGCTTCTAAAACTTTTTTATCTTCTCTTTGCGCGATATCGATTAACGTTCCACGCTCATAATAAGCAACAGCAGGTACATTCTTAAATTTAGTTACATTAAGTCCAGTATTTAAAACACAATTCATATCACAATTTAATGTACCATTTTCATCCGTTAAATCTACATAATAAAAATTATTATTAATATGATAATCGTTCATAATTTTCCAAAGCTCTTTTTCAAGTTCATAAGTTTCTTCATATCCTCGGTAATTAAATAATATAAAAGTAGGGTCTTTCGCATCATGAGCTACATTACCAGCTTCAGATAAAGAGATTTTCTTAATATCAATTTTTTCATGAATAAAGTATCCTTCTTGATACAGATTTTCTTGATGTCTACGAGAAAACTCATAACCAACATAAGCAATAATGACAATCCATACAATAATGATAGCAGCAATTAAATAATTAGATAAAGGAATTATTTTCTTAACCGTTCTTCTAGTAACATCAATTGGCGTCTTTTCTTCAAGTTTTGTTACTTGTTCTTCTTTTTCTTGATGTTCTTCGATAACGGTTTCTTCTAGAATTTTAGCACTTTTTTCTTCAATAGTACTTTCTTTAATAATTGGTGCTAAATCTTTCTCTTTATCTTTCTTTTCTACTTTTTTCACTGTTTTAGTGGCAGTTTTTTTAGGACTCACTTTTGAAGTAGTCTTAGCACTTGAATTTTTTTTCGTTGTTGCGGTTTTAGTAGCACTCTTACGATTGGTAGTACTTTTGGTACCTACTTTTGTAGCTGATGACTTTTTCGCTGTAGAATTAGCTGACGTAGCTTTTTTTGTTGCTTTCTTTTTCGTCGATGTTTTTTTTAAGTTATTTTCTTCATCCATAAAAATCATTCCTTTGTTTAACTATTTTAGCACAAATACAATCCTTTGCAAAGTTAGAATCACTCGTTCTTTAATTCTTGAATTCGTTCTTTGATTAACAAAATTAATTCCAGTGATGCTTGTATTTTGGGTAAAACAAGCAAAGCATCATAGAGTTTCGTTTTTAAAGAAGTATAAGTATTGATGTCATCCGCCTTTTTTTGTAAATCTTTTCCTAATATAGAATTATTTTTTACAAATTCTTGAATATAGATTTCTAAATCATGTAAAACATATTCTTTCAAAGGATAATGATCCATTTCTCTTACTCCAAAATAAGCACCAACATAACAAGCAAATGTTTCATCTAATGACATCTCATACCTCCTACTCATTATACATTAATAAATACTTTGTCATTGTTAAGTAATATACATTTTGTTTAAATTAAAAGCCACATTGAAATAGTTTTCCATAACCATATCAATATTTTAAATTACATTCTATTTAGATTAAAATAAAAGATCATTCTTGAAATAAATCTTTACAATTAAAATTTAAATTATAGTAATTTAGATTTGCAAATCAAGAAAATGAACAAAGTTCTATAATACTATATCATCGATAACAAAAATCTTCTAGCTTTTAATCAAAAAGACAGAAAGAAAAATTACAAAAAAAGATTTCACGTTTCCTCATGAAATCTTTCCCTATTCCTAATAACCTAACTTTTTATAATGATCATATAATTCTTTAAAGCGATTAAAATGAACAACTTCTCTTTGACGTAACCATAAAAGTGGTCCAATCAAATCCTCATCATC
>JAAWDB010000059.1 GCA_022793555.1 Bacilli bacterium | reverse complement strand
TATGATGTGATTAAAAAAATATTCTTTCGACCATAATAATAGTAGGTGATAGAATGGAAGAGTTATTGAAAGTAATTTTACGAACCACTTTTTTTTATTTTTTTATCGTCTTGCTTTATCGAATTATGGGTAAACGTGAAATAGGACAATTAGGAATTATTGATTTAATTGTGTCAATTTTGATTGCCGAATTAGTAGCAATTAGTATTGAAAACATTAATGATTCCATCTGGCTTACTGTGGTTCCTCTTGGGATACTGGTTTTCTTGGAGTTGTTATTGGCATTTGTTAGTATTAAATCGCGAACGTTTCGAACTTTTTTTGGAGGAAAGCCTTCTTTAATCATTTGTAATGGTCGAGTGAATTATCAAGAAATGGTAAAACAACGTTATTCTATGGATGATTTACTACTTAGTTTACGTCAAAAGGAAATAAAGAATATTGAAGAAGTAGAATATGCATTTTTAGAACCAAATGGAAAGTTATCGATCTTTAAGTATAATTTATTTCGCATGCATTCTGATTATCCGATGCCTTTAATTGTTGACGGGGAATTACAGAAAAAAGCTTTATCGCATATTCATAAAAATAAGTACTGGTTAGATCGCGAATTGGGACGAAGAAATTTGACTATTTCTGAAGTATTTTATGCCTTTTATAAAGGGAAAAAAATATATTTAATTAAAAAAAGTGAACTTTGATACACACAATGGTGTGTTTTTTGCTATAATGATGTATGGTGAAAGATATGGATAGAGAGAAAATAGGTCAATTTATTTTCGAACAACGAAAAAAATTAAATTTAACGCAATCGGAACTAGCCGAACAACTTCATGTTACTTCACAGGCAGTTAGTAAATGGGAAAATGGACGAGGAATCCCAGATTTAGAATTATTAAAAGAACTCAGTAATTATTTTCAAGTAGATATTCAAGATATGTTAAATGGCCATATTAAGGAAAAGGAAAAAAGCTTTAGTAAAACATGGCTTTTTTGTGTATTATTTTTATTTTTGTTATTTTTAGGGATTTGGTGGTTATTTCCGAAACAAGATAATAGTTTTCAATTTTCATCATTAGAAAGTCAGCACGCATCTTTTTCTTTAAAAGGAGTTATGGCGTATAATGAAGATAAAAAATCGTTGTTTATTTCGGATGTAAAATATTTACCAGATAATGATGAACGATATTATGGAATGGTTTGTACCTTGTATGAAGAAAATGGAGAAACAAGTAAGAAAATTAGTACGTGTGGGAATGATTCCAAAAATTTAGGAGGGGAAACCATGGCCGATTTACTTTCCATGATTGAGTTTCGTTTAGATGACTATTCTTGCTCATGTCAAAAAAATGATTGTCAAAATCTTTATTTGGATATTCGTTTATTAAATGCGCAAAATCAATATATTTCTTATAACATCCCATTGGAGATTTTACAATGTGGTAGTAAACGGAGCGTTTAGTATATTCTACGAAACGTTTCTTTTTTTTGGGTTTATTTTATGCTACTTTTTTCTTGAGGTGAAAAAATGAATAAGAAAAAATGGATTATGATAGGTGCTGTCATAGGAATTTTGTTAATCGGATTCTTGGGATGGTATTTTATTTTTAAGAGTTCTTTTGGTGATGCACAGAAATTTAAAGAGGAGTATGAGTCATTAAATGGAACGATTCGTGAAAGTGATGGTGCTGTATATAATGTGATTGATATTCCAAAAGATAATCCGATTCGTTATGTAGATTGTGCAGAAGCATTAGAGGTTTTAAAAAATGAAACCGCTATTTTATATGTTGGAGCAAATTGGTGTCCATGGTGTCGGAATGCCGTTCCAGTTTTAATTGATGCTGCAACAAAGAAAAATGTAGATCCTGTTTATTATTTGAATTTGGATGCAGAGAAAGATACTTTTGAGATTCAAGATGGCAATTTAGTAAAAACGGTAAATGGTAGTGATGGTTATTATGCATTATTGGATTTTTTAAAGGAAGAGTTGCGCGATTATATTCTAACCGATGAAAAGGGAGTAAAATATGATACACACGAGAAACGGATTTATATGCCTTTTGTAGTTACCTCACGAAATGGAAAAATTGTGGATACTCATGTTGGAACCGTTTCTTTAAGTGATGGACAAACCAAATATAGTTTGTTGACGGATGATCAAAAAGGAGAGCTATACAGTATTTATGAGAAGATGATTGAGAAAGCTTTTCATCCTACAACATGTACTACTGATGCTTGTGAATAATTTTGTCCTCATGAAATAAAAAAGAAGAGTCAAGAAAATTAGAAAAATTTATATAATGTATTAATATTGTGTAAATTTCATTTGGGCTTAAGAAAAGAATTTAATTTTTTTGGCTTGGGTGTTATAATGATTTAAAGTGGAGGTTAAATGTATGAAAAATAGAAAACGGATTTTTAAAATCGTTGGTATGAGTAGTCTTACATTTATCCTTGGTTTAATGGCCATTGCGGTCGTGTTATTTTTCTTGGTGAGCTATTTATTTCAAATACAAGTTCCTGAACGTTTAAAATATGTGAAAGATTATACGGATTTTGTGTTGGAAATTGAACCAGTCGCTAATTGTGTGGATGATTATCAGAAATTGTTTCAATATGATGGTGTCGTTTATGGAGGAATTTGTGTTTCCAATGTTTTTGTGAAATATGGCAACACAAAAGCACCACTTTCTTTTATACTAGAGCAAAAATATATTGGTTTAAAAGAATTAAAACGAAAGTTTCAAAGGATTCAAGGCGATGATGGTGATATCATTTATTACGAGTATCGTCAAAGTGAAAATGAGCGAGAAAATTATCGGGTGACGATTCAGCCTAAGCAGTATCAAAATGTTTTTTTGCAAGAGGTTACTTTTGAATTATTCTCATGAATAAAAAAATTAAGAGGAAAAAACAATCTTCTTAATTTTTTTAATATTGAGAAAGACAACAACAAAGATGTTAATAATTTCGGCATAGACTAAACTGTAAAGTCCAAATTTTAAGAAACAAAAGATGGAAAGACTACCAATTTTAATAATTTCACCAATTAAAGTTATTTTCATTGTTTCTTTCGAGTGTCCCAGTGCTTGGAGCATGCTCATTAGGGGAGCTTCTAGGTAGAATAAGACAAAGACAGGAGCAAGAATTTTTAAATAATCAGCGCCCTGGTTTGTATTATAAATGATACGAAGAAGGGGTTCGCGATAAAAGTAGATAAGGATGGAGAATGTAAATCCGATAGCAAAGGAAAAAATCATAGCTTGCCAAAAACGCCGTTTAATCATGATGTGATTTCTTTCTCCTAAGTATTTACTAATTTCTGGAATCAATGATGAGCAAACCGCTCCAACAAAGAAACTTGGCATAGTAAGTAGTGCAATCGTATATGCGTTATAGGCTCCATATTCTCTTAGAATATAATCGCTAGAGAAACCGACGAATAAAAGAATATTGGTTAGAATAATCGGTTCTAAAAAGAAACCGATGTTTCCAATAAAACGACTAGATACGGTGGGGAGTGATATGGCGCAAATTTCTTTTAATGTGTGAGGATCGGGCCGAATGTCTTTTTTTTGAATGGTAAATTTTTTGGGGGCAAAACAAAGGAAGGTGACGATACTTACAATTTCGGTAACAATATTAAATAAGATAAAACCGATGACGCCAATGAGAAGTGATTTTTTAACTAAGAAAGGAAGAAGAAATAAAATCAATAAAATTTTAACAATTTGTTCTAAAATATTGGAGATAGTGTTTGGAATCATACGCTGACGACCAAAAAAATATCCTTTTAAAATGGATGAAATGCTAATAAAAGGAAGAGTTAAGGTCATAGCAATTAATAAATAATAACATTGCTCGTTTTTAAGAAGGTGGACGGCAATAAATTTGCTACTTAAAAACATGATCGCCATTAGTATTATATTTAAAATAAAGATAATGAAAGTTGATGATAATAATACTTTTGTACTTCTAATTTTTCTTTCGGCAATGATTTTGCTAATGGATATGGGAAGAGAAAGAGAAGCCAGAGTAATTAAAAGAGAATAGGTTGGCATGACAATGGAATAAAGACTGACTCCTGATTCACCAAGCATTCGGGTGTAGATGATTTTAATGATAAAGCCAAGTAAACGGGTAATAGCTCCTCCGGCCATTAGAATTAAAGTTGATGTAATAAATTTATTTTTTCGCATGTTTTTCTCCTTTTCTAAAATTTTGGTTTGATATATAATAAATGTATGCAAAGATTTAAAATTTAAGAAAAGAGGCGTCAGTATGGATGAAACATTTTCTTCTTTAGAGGAACTTTATAATCGTTTGTTACCTGCTTTAAAATCGAAAAAGAGGGAACTTCATCAAAATCATATGATTTATATTGATGTCAAAGATATTTGGGAATATTTTTGCGTTAATAAATGGAATCGTGGTGTTAATTTAACCCTTTTTGATATGGTTCAAGATATTTTAAATACAGAGAATCATTTGATAGATATTTATGTACAGAAGAAAAAAGCAAAATTTTAATGGGAGGAATGATTCATGAATGAACCAATTACCGTTTTTAGTAATAATGCCATTTGTTTGCGGGGTAGCTTGGTGATTTATTTTGATCCCTTTCAAATTCCGGAAAAGCGTAGTGATGCAGATTTTGTTTTTATAACACATCCGCATTGGGATCATTTTTCTTTGATAGATATTTTAAAAGTAAAAAATGATCACACTAATTTTATTGTACCAAAAGAAATTTTTGAAGAATTATTGGATATTGGTATTTTTGAAGATCATATTCAAGTGGTAAAACCTTATGAAGAGTATTTTTTTACGGATATGTCTTTTCAAACTGTACTTGCTTGTAATCGGGATAAAGAATATCATAAAAAAGAAAATCAGTGGCTTGGTTATGTTTTAAAAATGGATCAAGTGGTTTATTATATTGCGGGTGATACAGATAATTTAGTAGAAAATCAAAAAATTAAAGCAGATGTTGTTTTTTTACCGGTTGGAGGGACTTATACAATGGATGCAAGAGAAGCGGCAAGACTTGCCAATACGATTCGTCCTCATTTGGCAGTACCAACTCATTATTTAAGTGTTGTGGGTAGTCTTATGGATGCGCAAAACTTTAAACGGTATTTAGATTCTAACATTGCTTGTAAAATATTTTATAAAACAAAATTGGAAGAGGAAGATTAAAATGGATTTGATTACAATAGATAGTATTTTAGCGTCTTTGGGGGAACGAATTACTTTAGAAGAAGCATTAAAAATAAAGGAAGCATATGAATTTGCAAGGGAAAGACATGAGGGTAAAAAACGTTTAAGTGGAGAAGATTTTATTACACATCCTCTTTCTGTTGCTGATATTTTGACCAGTTTAAATGTTGATGCTACGACCATTGTAGCGGCAATCCTTCATGAAGTGATTAATCACTCTAGAACGACTAAGGAAGAACTTGAAGAAAAATTTGGTAGTGAAATTGCAAATATTGTCGATTCGATTAGTAAAATTAATAAATTAGAGTTAGCAGATCATTCTGAATCTAGTGCTATTTATTTACGAAAAGTTTTGGTGGGGATTGCAGAAGATGTTCGTGTTTTATTTATTAAGTTAGCAGATCGTTTGCATAATATGCGTACCGCAGAGTATTTAACGGATGAAAAGAGAAAACAAAAAGCAAATGAAACGATGAGTGTTTTAGTTCCAATTGCCCATCGATTAGGAATTAATTCGATCAAAAGTGAACTTGAAAATTTGTCACTTAAGTGTTTAAAACCAGAAGTATATGAGGATATTTTAGAACGGCTAGATCAAACACAAGAAGAGTTAAAGGATGTTCTTTTGGAAATGCAGGATTCGATTAGTAATATTTTAATTGAACATGATATTAAGTTTTATATTAAAAGTCGCGTCAAAAGTGTTTATAGTATTTATAATAAACTGAATAATGGTAAGAAATGGAATAGTATTTATGATATTTTAGCCATGCGTATTATTGTTGATAAAGTAAGTGACTGTTATACGGCACTTGGACTTATTCATGCAAAGTATCGGCCAATTCCTGGAAGATTTAAAGATTATATTGCGATGCCAAAAGAAAATTTATATCAAAGTTTGCATACGGGAGTGTTTGGCGTAGATGGGCACCGTTTCGAAGTTCAAATCCGAACTTGGGAGATGGATGAAATTGCGGAAAAGGGAATTGCTTCTCATTGGTCTTATAAAGAAAAGGGGACCAAAAAGGTTCAAAATATGATGGAACAAAAACTTGAGGTGTTTCGAAGTTTAATTGAAGCTAACACAGATTTAAGTGATGCAGAGTTTGAATCTTCCGTGCAACAAGATTTTTTAAATGAATTTATTTATGTTTTTACCCCAAAAGGCGATGTGGTGGAACTTCCTCTTAACGCTACTCCTGTTGATTTTGCTTATCGAATTCATTCGGATGTTGGAGATCATATGGTGGGAGCTATCGTTAATGATAATATTGTGCCCCTAAATTATGAACTTCAAGATAATGATATTATTAAAATTAAAACGAATCCGAATGGTTCGCCAAGTAAAGAGTGGTTAAATTTTGTTAAAACAAGTCATGCACGCAATAAGATTAAATCTTATTTTAGTAAACAAGAACGTGAATTTTATATTAATAAAGGAAAAGAAATTTTTGAGAAAGAAGTGCGTAAACGAAAATTAGCATTTGATTCGGTATTAAATGCTGAACAAGTTAAAAAGATATGTCATGATTTAAAACTTAAGGATTTATCAGAGATTTATTTTAGTATTGGATCACTTAGATATACGGCGGGATATATTATTGGATTATCGCAAGATGAGAAGAAAAATGTAGAAGATCTTTTAATTGAGCGGGTAACTCGAAGTGAACAATCGAAAAGAAATAGTAGTAAATGTGAAATTATCGTGGCAGGTACGACGGATATTTTAGTTAATTTAGCGAAGTGCTGTAAACCAGTATGGGGCGATGATATTAAAGGTTATGTTACGAAAGGAGAAGGGGTAAGTGTTCATCGTACAGAC
>JAAWDB010000058.1 GCA_022793555.1 Bacilli bacterium | reverse complement strand
TATAATCGCAACTTTATCCAAGCATTTTTATGTTCTTCATTTGTTGGTTTCATGTCATTACGTTTTTTATTAACAAACCCTAATATTGGTTCGTAATTATTCCTAAAAGCTGATAACATTTCTCGTTCTCTCCATAAATCAACATTTTCTTCAATACCTCGCTCAATAGCATCAGTATCCATTCCAATAGCTTCTAAAGTCCTTAAAATTCCTTTTCTAAATCCAATATCACAATTTTTATTAAATCTAATAAAATCTCCACCAAATTCTTCGGGAACTAGCCAGGCATCTCCACCATTTACCATCCACCCTATTTGCCATTTAACAATTCTTTGTTCATAAGCATCTCTTTCGGCTTTAAATACTTTAGAAGTTTTAACATAGTTTAGAAGTGTTCCAAAGAAAATATCTTCTAATCCACATTCCCGTAATTTATATGTTAACCATTTATCATCTCTTAAATGTCCTATTAGTGAATCTTCTGGTCTACTATATTCAGCTGATGACCAATGACCATCTCCCGAAAATAATTTCTTAGTAGCTTCTTCTAATCTTTCTACATAATTATCATCAATTTTTTTATCCATTTCATTATCGTATGTCGTAATTGCATAATTCATATTAATGAGAATAGTCATTTTTAAGATATCATCTCTTGTCAGCATTAAATGTTTTCCTGTAGAATAATTGGTAACAGCTAAAGGCGAATAGTAATCTACTAAAGATGTTACGCAAGATTCATCTTTTATATTAACTTTTGCTTTGGTTAATATTTCTATATATTCACCACTTAAAATTCCTTTGCTACAAATTAGATAAGGATCATTACCCTTAGTTGATGTTTTAACTACATATAAGCGAAAAATATCATGTTTTTGCATGAATAAAACCTCCCTGTCTTTCATTAACAATAGTTTATCCTACATTTACTAAATTTTCAATTTTATTGATGTAAATTAAATAAATTTCGCTTAAGAAGTCTAATTAAAACAATTCCTTAAAGATCAAAGTTTGTAAGGTAACTTAATCTCTCCATTAGAATCATTACTCACACCTAGTGTGAATAAAAAAATCCTATAGCACTTGTTGTTATGGGATTTCTTCATGTTTGAGGGGAGGTTTCTCAAATGAAAATAACCATAGAACCTCTAGAATTTTCTGTATGTGTTAAAGAAAGACTATTAAATATCAATTACATCTTGAATTCGTAAATGGTAAAATATTCATTTTGATAAGACTAACCTTTAAACAATAATCTCATAAAATTATTATTAGTAATGATTCATCTTATATATTAACTTAATCAAACTTTGGAGTATAATTTTATCTTGTTATTGGGATTAATCGTTTTGGCACACTTTATTTGAATTTTTAACATGTCATTATATATTTCGTTGTCTGGCTCTAATGTCAGAAGTATTTTTAGACAGGCATTAATATAAGTAACATTTTTACTATAAATGTATTCCATATCTCTTAATAATAAGTGGTCCAGTTTTATATTAGATTTGATTTCATAGATACATTGATTTAAGAAAAATAGTCCTAATAAACCAGTCGTTTTGTATTCTTGTACTTCAGTTAACGGATTTGGTATATTAAAATATTTTGGAATTTTATTTATGTTTAAATGTATAAATGAAGACATACCATCAAAAATGTTATCATAAAAATTTTGATAATTCTGATTTTTTAAGCTCAAATCTTTTATGTTTATTTTAATATTATATTCTTTTGCATTTTTAGGATCAATTAGTATATTTTTTGATAGCTTTCCTTCTGTATTTTTCTTATGCTCTAGTATTCCTTTTTCAAACAAAGTTAGTGGAATTATTTTTTCTTCAAATAATTTTTTTTCTTTTAACAATACAGCTGTTTGAATTAAATCCTCAAAAATGATCCTTGTTATATTCGTTACTTCTTCAATCGACTTATGATCAAAGGCTGATAAAAGAATATTTGCATCAATTATAATTTTACGAGCACATACCATACTGAAATCTTTTTGATTTTCTATAGTTATATTTAAATTTTTATAGTTTTCTGCAAATGTATTGAGATAAATATTCATCATCATCTCAACATCGCTAATCTTTCTATTCAGTGTTTTTAGTTTAAGATTTGCTTCTTTAGTAACTTCAAATATAGATTTTCCCTTATACTTTTTTTCCGCATTTTTTATTTCAAATTCTTCTATAGCTTCATTCCATTCATCTAAATCTAAATCTGAAAATTGATCATAATTAAATTCTGATAGAAACATGCCAGTCTTTATTGTTGCGTATTGTTGAGCTAATGGAAGATTCAAATCAGTCATTTTAGAAAATATATTCTCAAAAGAACTATCTATTCTTCCTAACATATTAAATAGGTTTTCGTAACCATATGGTTTCCTTCCTAGTGTTTTTGTAAAATCTTTAGATAGTTTTTTTATCGATTTCGATACCTCATTGTTCATTGGTAGTATTTTAGTTATTTTTTTGTTTTGATAAACCCATTTTAATTCTTTTTTCTCACAGCAGTCTTTATATTTCTTACCACTACCACATGGACATAATTGATTTTTAGAAACTTTTTTTATTTTAAGTAATTCAGAAGTTAGTTCTTCAAAACCTCGAGTATATTTTTCTTT
>JAAWDB010000057.1 GCA_022793555.1 Bacilli bacterium | reverse complement strand
TTTGAACTTAAAAGAATAAGAAAAATAGAATTATTAAGTGATAAATTTTAGAGTAGACCATATACTACTTACTTAAGTGATAGAATTTATTTAAGGAGGTAGTTTTTTTATGAAAACAAGCATGAATGAAAATTTTATGGAATTGGAGAGTAGAGTTTTAGATTCACTTGAAAAGACCGATTTAATTAAAATAAAAAGTATTTTATCTTCTATAAATACTCCAACTTTAGTAAGTGGTGTTGGTGGATCTGCAGTAGTAAGTTTATTTTTAACAAAAGTACTAAGCATTAAAAATAATATTATTTGCGAGAATGTAACAGCAAGGGATTTAATTTACAAGAATTTAAAGTGCTTTCAAAATATAATATCTTGTAGTTATAGTGGTAATAATTATGGGGTTGCTACATCATTTAATAACGATTTGAATAAATATCTATTATCAAGAAATATTAAAGAAAAAATAATTAATATTAATTACTCAAGTCTAGATATTGAAGAAAGTTTTATTTCATTGTCATCAACTTTGATACCTATGAGTATCATTCTTGCTTATTATTTAGATTATGATATAGATATTATAAAAGAAATTTTAAATAGTACACATGAGTTTAATTTTAGTGATTCTGATATTTATGAAATATTATCTGGGTATGAAACAAGTACTGCATCTAAATTTATTGAATCTACGCTTGCTGAATCAGGTATAGGAATACCTATTGTCCATGACAAATACGATTTTTGTCATGGTAGAAGTACATTAAATCATAACTACAATAGCAATTTAATATTACTAAATACTAATAGTGAATTAGATGAACTATACAATAGTACTCTTGATAATTACTATAATAGTGTAATTAGATTAAATAAAAAATATGATGATGACATAGTTAATGATTATTATTTTACGTATTTAAGTATGTTTTTATGCAAAAAAATTGCTGATGCTAAGAAAAAAGACTTATCTATTGTTGATTATTCTCCATTAGTAAAAAAATTATATTATTTTAAGGGAGAAATGTAATATGGAAAAATTAACCTACATAACAGGAAATTATGGTAAATACATTTCAGTAAAAGAAAAATTTGAAAATGCTGGAATTACAATTGATTATTTTAAATGTGATTTAGAAGAACCGAATGTTAACGATATTAAATTTATATCTAAAGAAAAAGCACGACAAGCGTACGAAAAAATTGGTAGTCCTGTATTTGTGACTGATTCAGGTTTTTTCATTGAAAATTATCCAAATAATCCAGGTTATCCAGGGGCTTTTGTGAAAAGAAGTGGTATTAGTTCTGATATAGAAAAACTTTTAGAAACAATGAAAGGTGTAAGTAATAGAAGTTGTTATTTTCTAGATTGTCTTACTTTTTTTGATGGGAATGAATATTATCAATTTTGGGGAATTAGTAAAGGGACTTTATCAAGTGAGGTAAAAGGCAATGAAAATAAAAAAGCTATGGTATGTCTTTGTTCCAAATAATTGTATTAAAACATTAGCAGAAATGTCGGATGAAGAAAGAAATAATAGACCTGATAACAGAACAAGTGCTACAGATGAATTTATTGATTGGTATAAATTAAACTATAAAGATGCTAAACAATTAATTAAATAAGAGTACATTATAGTAATAAATTTTGAAAATTGATTTTTATGTGCCGTAATTTGACAAAAATACTATTTTATAGTATTATTTATTTACCAATGGGGGGTTGGAACTATATTAAATTCACAATAACTAACGCCATTGTTGGTTATTTTTTATTTCTTAAAGGGGGTTATGATTATGAAAGGTAGAAATGTCGAAAAAAAGATATATGAACTTTTAGGAGTTAACATTTTTAGAAAGTATGTTTTAGGTACTTGGGAAAAAATTGCCAACAAATTAAAAATAGACATAGGATATAGAATTAAAGATAGATCAATAAATGGTCTTGAAAATTATAAGAAGTTATCAAAAGGATTTGCATATGCTCATCTTGGACTTTTATTATTCTTTTTGTCTATAGGTGGTATTTTTTTCTCTAAAGGTATTGAATGGTTTAATATAATTTTTAATCTGTATTGTATAATGGTTCAAAGATATACTCACATTAGAATTAATGAAATTATTGAAAGACACAATGAATTAGAGAAAAAATATCAAGAAAGAGATCAAAAAGAAAATGATAACCAAGGCGCAAAATCAAACAATTTAGGTTTAATACAAACACTAACTCCAATACAACAATTAGACAATGAAAAAACACCACAAGAAATGCCTGATTTTTTAAGAACTACTAGAAATGAATTACTTTCTACTTATGTTGATGAGCAACTCGAATTTATGGCAATGATGAGTACACCGACCGAAAAAGGAAATACTTTAACTCGAGGGAAAAGATTTTAAGCAAAAATATAAGACGCAAAATTTAATCAGCGTCTTTTTCGTTGTCTAAATCAGCAATAAATTGTTAATCTTCCGGAGTATGTAAATAAATCTGTATAAAATAGAAATCTTTCCATGATAGAATAAAAGAAAAGAGTCATTGTTTCTACAGTACGATTACCATAGAAAAACATTAAGATCTATGAAAAAATATAATAAATATTATGTAGATATTGATGCAGCGTTAAATAGATTAGTATATTTTAGCATAGATAAAGAAAATAAATTAAATAGAATTGTCCAACAAAAAGTAATAGATACAGAATTTATTACAAGACTTTTAGAAGTAATAAATGTTGTTCAAAAAGAATATAAACCATACTATAATTTGATGCATATTTTTTATGATATAGAGCCAAGGTAAAAGCATAACAATGGTATTTATGGCAATTAAAAAAATATGATCAAACGTGGTTTAATCACTAACCAAATTGAATGATAACTTTTTCGAGTATAAACAGAACAACTTATCAAAAAAGTTGTTTTTATGTTATTTAGTTTTTAGCAATAAAACTTGCATAATTAAATAAACGCTTAATTGGCTATATTGTGTGTTTCTTTAAAAATTTGGTTTGCGTTAAAATCATTGCTGAGTTAGATGTATCTTTTAATTTAGTGTTACAAAATAATAAATCCTTAAGTAATTTATTTACAATTTATTCATTTTTATTATATAATTTTAATAGAAAGAAGTGAGAAAATGATGAAAAAAATACTATTGAGTTCCATTATGCTATTTTGCACTTTATGTTTTGCTACAGGTTGTACAGATGAAAAATTAGATGAAAAACCAAAAGATGAGGTGAAAGGAAATTGTTCTATAGTGGAATGTATGAAAAAAATTGAAGCGACAAATACTATCGAAGAAATTAGTAATATTATTGGCTTTGATTCTACTACAGATGCCATGATTGGTAGCGATCCAATTTGGAAATTTGATTCTAAAAATTGGATAAGTTACAACAATTACAATGATGATATTACGATTCAGGCAACAATCAATAAAGAAAGTATAAAAAATGACCAAATAGAATTACCATCATCAAGCGATTTACAAAAAGATTTAAATAACGGTTCATTCACCTATGAAGAATTTGTTAAAAAAGTTGGTGGAGAAGGAACGTTAACAACGATATCAAAAGGTTCTCTTAGCTATACTTGGGTAGACAAAGCGGGTATAAGACTTGGAGCTACTTTTAATAACAAAAGTGGAAAATGTACTGTGGCTAGCTACAGATAATAGAAAATCATAAAAGATAGAAAAAGGCAAAGCAATAACTATGATGCAAAAATATTGTAAATTGATTTGAATAAAAGTAAAGAAATATATATAATGGTGAGACATATGGAACAACTATTTTATGAAGATGGTTCTTTATTAGATATGAATGAAATTGAATTTTTATCGGATCGAGGATCAGAATATATAGTATTTAAATATCTAGATTCTGTAATAAAAATATATAGAGAAGACTATCAATTTAATCATTTATCTTTGAAAGAATTAAACTTTCTTAAAAATATTTTAACCAGAAGAATATTACTTCCAAAGAAGACTTTATGGAATGAAAAACATGAATTAACTGGTTATGAAAAGCCTTACATTAAAGGAAAAAGGAACATAGAATACGATAATCTGTATTCTTTTTTTGAAGAAATAGAATTACTTAAGCAAGATGTAGATTTATTAAGTGAAATTTTATAGTTTTAAGAGATATTAATCTTTCTAATACCATCTACAATGGACACATATATGTAATAGATCCTGGAAGTTATTTAATTGATGAATTAGATCAAATCATCTTTCGTCCGAATATTCCCGATTCTACGTTAAAAGAAAAACTTTATAAAATAGCCGAGGAAGGAGATTATAGCAAAGTTAAAAGTCTAACTGATTCTTTGCCAATAGAAATAAGAAGAAAACTGATAAGAAGTTGGAATTATAATCAAATAAACGGTTTGATTGAGCAGCTCCTTTTCTCAAAAAGACCTAACATTGAT
>JAAWDB010000056.1 GCA_022793555.1 Bacilli bacterium | reverse complement strand
CTCGTTGGACCACGATATACATAAGTCGCTTCTCTAATATTATCAATATTAAACAAAAGCATTAATAAGCGTTGAATTCCAATAGCAAACCCACCATGTGGCGGCATTCCATATTTGAAAAATTCTAAATAAAAATCCAAACTTTCTAAAGTTATTTCCTTTAAGATAATTTGTTTTTCTAAAATATCTAAGCGATGTTCTCTTTGTGCTCCAGTCGTAATCTCAATTCCTCTAAATAATAAATCATAACTACAAGTATTCCCATTTTCATCTAACATATGATAAAAAGGTCTAGCTGCAAAAGGATATTCCGTTACAAAAATAAACTCTGTACCAAAGGTATCTTTCGCATATTTACATAGCAAATTTTCTTCTTTTCGTTCTAAATCATCTTCTTTTTCGCCAATATAATGAAATTTTTCTTTTAAAATCTGTTTAGCTTCTTTAAAAGTTATTCGTGCAAAAGGCTTATCTAAATCGGTCATTTTTGTTTTAAACTCTTTTTCTAAAGAATCTCCATATTTTTCATATACTTTAGAAATAGCATATTTAAGCCAAGCCTCTTCAAAATCCATAATCTCTTGATACCCATTAATCCATGATATTTCAATATCTGCCATATTAATTTCAGTGGCATGATAACTTGTATGCGAATTCTCCGCACGAAAGGCTGGACCAATCTCAAAAACTTTATCAAACCCAGCCGCCATTGCCATTTGCTTATAAAATTGTGGAGATTGTGACAAATAGGCAGTTGTTCCAAAATAATCTAAAGAAAACAATTCAGCGCCACTCTCAGCTGCTGCACCACTAATTTTGGGAGAATGAATTTCCATAAAATGATTTTGAATGCAAAACTCTCTTAGACTATGTTCTAAAAGTGTTGCTGCTTGAAACAACAAATGATTATCACTTCTTCTTAAATCAACAAAACGATAATCAAGTCTCGTTTCTCTTAAACTATTATCCTTTTTATTATAATCAAAAGGTAACTCAGTTTTACTTACCGAAGTCACTTCAATATGATTAGGTATTATTTCTTTCCCACCCATTTTTACAGCAGGAGATTCCTTTAAAATGCCCTGTACTTTTAACGTGGATTCTAAAGATAATCCTTGAACAATTTGAACAAGTGAATTATTTTCTTCATTTTTCTCAATAGTAACTTGAACTTTTCCTGTTCCATCACGCAAGATTAAAAACATGACATACGGTAAATCTCGAACATTATCCAAAAATCCTTGAAATTCAATGACTTCATTATAATAATGTTCCAATTCATTAACAAATATCTTTTTCATCTTTTTTTCTCCTTAACTTGTATTAATCCTTTAGTAAGTTTTAGTGCCATATCTTCATCTATATTATAAACATCAATAATCGGATAAAAATAGTTTTGAAAAATATCTAAAAAATCCGAATAATCTCCCACTCGTTTTAAATACGCATAATACTTTAAAATTAACATTTGATATTGCACTTCTCGCTTTTTTGAATATTCACTAAGCGAAGTATTCGAAAGTACATTCTTCTTTTTTTTCTTCGAAACATCCACGCTTGCTCTTACATTATCTGAACTTTTTAGAATCAAATTTTGCAGAAAATCATCATCATAAGTCGAATGATAAATGTGGTTGACTTTAAGAATTTGTATCAAATATGCCTTTTGTAATTCTAAAGATTCATCAAAAGGCTTTTGTTTTTTTCGCTCTAAATAAAGGGCAACATATCTTTTAATTGCTGACATTCTTTTAGGAAAAATAACATCGCCATTTCTACGATTTACAATTTTTTTCTTCTTTTTCATCTAAACCACTCCTTAAAAATTAATATCCAAATGTTGTATCAAGTCCATTTCTTTGACTTTATTTTCTTCTTCAGTATAAAGATCCATTAAACATACCTCATCATTTAAAATATCCTCCTCATGAATAGGTATGACATATTTAGTAGCATATTTTTTTCTTACAACATCTAAATCTTTTTCATGAATCATTTCCGTTTTAAAACCATTTAATCGTAATTCTTGGACCAAATAAAGTGCATACTCTAATTCTGAATCAGTATCCCACATTACCACAATATCTAATACTTTATCTTCAAATTTCAAAGTATCATCACAATGTAAAATAACATCCTCATAAAACCCTTCAAAAAAACAAAAATTTGAAGTGACATCTCCCCATAAAAGGCGATGTTTCTTACCACTTTCATCTAAAACAAAAATAGCAAACAGCCAATCACTGTCATCACTTAAATTTTCGTTATAAGAAATATCTAAACAATCAAGATAATAAAATAACGATTTCGCATCTTCGAGTTTTGATGAAAAAATAACCTCATAATGATGAACTCCGAATGCTTCAACAATTCGTACTGCCATGCTAATCATATCTGCAAGCGATAACATTGAATTCTCATTTTGGGTTTGATAATGATAGTAATGATTATCCTTTTTAAATCCCTCAAAAAAAATTTTATCACTTTCTAGAAAAGAAGAATCTAAAACATAGTCATAATTATAAATTTCAGCAAAAGAGGCAAAAACCCTTTTAACATAATCAAAACTACGTCCTTTCTTTAAAATATCATTCATTATAAATCACCTTTCTTTCGTTAGCAATAAAGAAAAAAGTACCCAATTTTGTAAGGACGAATCTATGTGATCCGCGGTGCCACCTTACTTTACTAGGTACTCTCAATTCTGTTAACGCCAACTACGATTTCTACCAATAAAGGTTGTTTCAAAAAAAGCTATTTTACGGTGTTCGCAGCTTCTCACCTTCTCTTTTAAAATATTTGCTCTTTTCTTTGCCTTCATAGAAATTAAAAACTACACTTATTTTAACTGGTTTTAAAATTGAAGTCAAGATCAATTTCTTTACAAAAATAAATAAACAATTAAAATGTTCTCATTTTTTTCATTTTATTTTTGTAAGGTATCAATAAATGCAGCTACTTCTTGTATCGTTTTATCAAAATGATCATAATTCACATTAAACCAAGTAACATCCATTTGATTTAAAAACCAAGTATACTGCCGCTTAGCATAATTTCGTGTATTTTTTTTAACCTCTTCAATAACTTCTCGTAACGTTTTTTGATTTTCAAAAAAAGGATAAAATTCTTTATAGCCAATAGCGGTGTGCAATATTCGTGATGGAACAGAACGAATAATAAAAGGTTTTATTTCATCAATCAACGGAACAACCATCTGATCAAACCGGGCATTAATTTTTTGATATAAAACTTCTCGATCAGTTGTAAGACCAATAAAGATAACATCCGAATACTGTAATGTAAAACTTTTCTCTTCAGGATACCAACCTTGATCTAATTTTGCCAAAAGACGAATCATACGTTGCCGATTATGAACATCATAAGATACACCAGTTTCATACGCCTCAATTCGATTTCTTAATACTTCGTCACTCAAATCATCATAATTTTCTGAAACTTCTGCCTTTTCTTCCTGAAATTCATAATCATACAAAGCCGCTTTCAAATAAAAACCAGTTCCCCCAACCAAAATAGGAATCTTTCCTCTTGACTTGATTTCTTCTATACATGCTCTTGCATCCTTTTGATAATCAAATACCGAATAATCCTCCGTTACTTCCTTAAAACTAAACAAATGATGAGGAATATGCTGCATTTCTTCTTTTGTAACTTTTGCTGTTCCAACATCTAATCCTTTATATACCTGTGTAGAATCAGCATTAATAACTTCTCCATTATAAATTTTAGCAAGTTCTACACTTAATTTTGTCTTACCAACAGCCGTCGGACCCACAATAACCAAAATCATAATCCACCTCACCTTAATCTTACTAAAAACTAGAATCTTTAACAAGAACTAAAAATATAAAATTTAGGCATTTTATAATGTAAAATAAGCTTAGAACTAATGCAAACAAATACCATTTTTGATATAATGTTAACTCGTGAGGTGAGTTAAATGAAAGAACAAGAATTTCCAAAGCAAAAATGGGAAACTCTAAAAAACATCAAAAAATCATATAGTTATGCGAAAGATAGCAAAAAGAATTTTATCTACTATATCGTAGCTTCTATCATCCTTTGTATAATTGGTGCCATTATTCCAATTTATAGTGCGAAACAAATTCTTAGTTTATCGGATGGATTATTAGAACAATTAATAGCAGCGTCAGTCATCGTCTTCGGCTTTGAACTATTACGAAATGCAGTCCGCTTTATCGCTGGCAGAAACGCCTCAAAGTTTTACCGAACCACATTAAAAAATATCCAAATTGGTATTGCTACTGAGATATTAAAAACCACTTCCAAAGAATTTAACAAAAAATCAAGTGGTTACTTTATTGAACGAATTTCTAGTGACTCTGGAAAAATCGCCGATATTTATTTAAACATTAGTGATTGCTTAACAGAAATTATTACTAATTGTGGAATTTTATTGAGTATTTTTTTACTTAGCAAAATCATTTTCTTTTTCTATCTTGGTTTCTTAATCATTTTATTTCTAATTCAAAAAAAGAAAAATGACATTTATCAAAAAAATGATAAAGATTATCGCAAGAAAAAAGAAAAAGCAACAAGCTTGGTTTCTGAACTTGTGCGTGGTGCGAAAGATGTAAAAGTCCTAAATGCCGAAGAAAGTTTTTTAAATGAAGCTCGAGCACGAATTACAAATGCCCAAGAATGGCGTTACAAAATGTTTATGAGTAATCGATTATTTTCTTACGTCTACAATAATATGAGAGATATTCTAGATTTTTCCTATATTATTTTAATGATTTATTTAATCAAAAATAATTTTATCGTCATCGGAACTGCAGTTATTATTTGGAACTATCGGCATCAAATTGTGTATACCCTAGATTACGTTGGTATGCTTATGGAATATATAAAAGATTTCAATTTATCGGCCAATCGCGTTTTCCAAATTATTGAAAGCGATCAAAAAGAAACCTTTGGTACTAAAAAAATAAAAAAGGTTCATGGCGATTTTGAATTTAAAGACGTTCACTTTTCTTATGAAGAAAAAGAACCAATTTTAAAAGGCATTAATTTTGCAATTAAAGCGAACGAAACCGTATCTTTTGTTGGAAAAAGCGGTTCGGGAAAATCAACCATTTTTAATCTTCTTTGCAAACTATACGAACCAGATTCTGGTACTATAACGATAGATGGCATTAATATCAATGAATTAGATAAAGATTCCATTCGTGGTAACATTTCTATTATTAATCAAAGTCCTTATATTTTTAACATGACGATTCGGGAAAACCTTACCATTGTAAAAGAAGGATTAACCGAAGAAGAAATGATCGAAGCTTGTAAAACAGCATGTCTTCATGATTTTATAATGACTCTTCCAAAAGGATACGACACCATGGTTGGTGAAGGAGGCGTAAGTCTTTCTGGTGGCCAAAGACAACGTTTAGCAATAGCTAGAGCCTTAGTACAAAAAACCGAAATCATTCTCTTTGATGAAGCCACCAGCGCTCTTGATAATGAAACACAAGCAAGTATTCAAAGTGCCATTGAAAACATGCAAGGAGAATATACCATATTAATTATTGCTCATCGTTTGTCTACAGTAATTAATAGTGATCGTTTAATTTTAATTAATGATGGTAAAATTGAAGGAATTGGATCACATCAAGAATTATTGAAAAAAAATAAATCTTATCAAAAACTATATGAATTAGAATTAAAAGAAACAAAAAAATAAGTTTCTTTTTTATTAACACAAATTAAAGCTGAAAAAAGAACAATTAATTCATTGCTCTTTTAAACATACGCTCTAAATCATAAATACTAAATTTAATAATTGTTGGACGTCCATGTGGACAATTATAGGGATTATCACAAGCACAAAGTTCATCTAATAATACTTCTTGGGCTTCATGACTAATATGCATATTTGCTTTAATACTCATTTTACAAGATAAAGTAATAGCTATACTTTCATTAAATTTAACCCGATCAAAACCATCTAAGCCTCCAATAATTAAATCTAATATACGTCGTATACTCTCCTCTTCATGACCTTCCAATAACCAAGTTGGATGACCTTTAAAAACAAAAGTATTAATACCAAATTCTTCAATTTCAAAACCCATATCAAGAAGAAGTTCTTCTTGATTTTTTACTTTTAAAAAATCTCCTTGGGATAACTCAATCGTAATAGGAAACAAAAGATTTGTCGTACTAACCTTTTTTTCCCGTAATGCTTTCATGTTTTTTTCATAATTAACTCGTTCTTGAGCTGCGTGCTGATCTATTAAAAATACGCCCTCCTCATTTTCAGCAATGATATACGTTCCATGAGCAAGTCCAACAGGATACAATTTTAATTGCTTCATTAAAGGATTTACCACAACGGGCTCTTTCTTATCTGCAACGTTTTCTGTATTCGAAGAAAGTCCTAAATCAAAAGTAGTTTGAACATTACTAGATGGCGTATACTCTTCGGAAGTCTCCTTTACCACCGAATCTATTATTTCCTGTTTGATAGGATTAAAATTACTCATTCGCTCCACAGCATTCGGAATAAGTAAATTTTGATATAACGCATCCTTAATCGTTTCAACAAGTAAATCATATAAAACGTTCATTTTATTAATTTTGATATCTTGCTTTGTAGGATGAATATTAACATCAATTAAAGTCGGATCCGTATCAATCTTTAAAACAACAATTGGATATTTAATATCTGGCTTATAAGTATAATACGCATCGTTAATTGCACGAAGAATATCTTGATTTCGAATCACTCTTCCATTAACAATAACAATCATGTGATTCCGATTTGATTTCAAAATTTCTGGCTTACAAACATACCCATATAAATCAAAATCATCATTACTATTTTTTACTTCAATCATTTTCGATGAAACCTGAATCCCATAAATTTCATGAATAGTTTTATGCAAATTACCAGATCCGCTTGTTTGTAAAAGCGTTCTTCCATCATTTTGAAGAGTAAACCGCACTTCTGGATGAGCAAGTGCAAAACGCTCTACAAACGATACACAATTTGCTAGTTCACTTTGTTCGCTTTTTAAATATTTTAATCGTGCTGGTGTATTATAAAACAAATGATTAATCGTGATAATGGTTCCTTTTCTCGCATCCGCCTTTTCAAAAGTTTTTAACTTTCCTCCTTCAATTTCTAAAAAAGTTCCTACATCTCCCGTTGAAGTTTTTAATGAAACATAAGAAACACTGGCAATAGAAGGTAGCGCTTCTCCACGAAACCCTAACGTATCAATAAAAAACAAATCATCATCTTTATATAATTTACTCGTTGCATGACGTTGGAATGCTAATTTAGCATCCGCTTCATCCATTCCAATACCATTATCAATAACACTAATTTCTTTAATTCCACCCTCAAACAAATGAATAGAGATTTCATCCGCTTGGGCATCAACACTATTTTCTATTAACTCTTTAACAATGGATGAGCACTTCTCAACTACTTCTCCTGCAGCAATTTTATTAGCTAATTGTTCATCCATTACCCGAATCTTACTCATATATTATCTCCAACTTTCACCACATATTCATTTTCTATATAATCCTTACCATGAATACTTATCGGCTCTTCAGAAACTTTTCTGGCATGACGATGAAGAAAAAAATAGTTGGACAAAATTAAATTAGAAACATAAACGATATATTCTAAAATCCCCAATTTTTGTAATTCTAATTCTAAGACTTGCAATAATTTTGTTCCATACCCTTGATTTTGATAATCCTTTTTTATATAAAGTGCATCTAAAAGTCCACGATAATCTAAAATACTAAAAATTAAAATGCCGACAATATTATCATCATCATATAAAGCACAATAAAAACAATCTTTTGCTTTTAATCTCCGTTTAATATGTTCAATTCTCTCAAGCCTTTTTCTCTCACGAACATCAAATACCTCCGATGCGTATATTCCATGATAACACTCTTTAAAACAACTTAAATGAACATCCACAAAACGTGCAACTTCTGATAAAATTAACGGTTTAATTTGAATCATAACTTCCTCCAAACAATGAAGACCGCACTTCATAAAATAGCTTTTGCTTACCTTTAAGACTAATCTTTGTTTCCTGTTTAAAGTAAAAAAATCCTATTCCCGGTAAAACAAGATCCGAATAACTAGGAATGAAAACTTCTTCGGTTTCATCACCAAACTCGATATCTTTAAAAACTCTTTTAAGCTTTAAAGCGTTACTTCCATAAAATGTTATACTATTTTGTGGTAAATTCTGTTTCATTGCCACATAATCTTCAAAAATTAAAACTGTCTCTTTTTTCATGGGCAATGTAACGGGACGAAAACTTTTTTTTGGTACATAATCTACTAATACATTTGAAATACCCTTTGGATAATTAAAACCTGGAGCATCTATAACCTGAATTTCATCTAAATTCCATTCTAAAAAATCCTGTGTAGTATTAGGCATCTCACTAACTAAAACCTCTGCTTCACGTTCAAAAACCAACTTTGATAATTCGTTTAAAAAACTACTTTTACCAACATTTGTCATGCCCAAAAACACAATTTTCTTTTCCTTTTGATCTAATAAATGATTCCATAAAGTCCGGATCATTTTTGGGCGTTTTACACTAAGACACAAAATATCTTCATTAATATGATAAATATCTCGAATGCGTTTTTGTAAGCGATCTAAAGATATAGAAAAAGGAAGTAAATCCACTTTTGTAAGAACAAACACCTTATTTCCTGGAATTTGCTTAAAGTATTGAACCGCATATTCATTTAAATTCATTAAATCAACAAAATAATAAATAGGATAATTATACTGAATAGCTTTATTTAAAATCTCCTGATTATCAAGCGTTAAAGAATCATAAGTTAACTCATGATAATGCTTTAACCGATAACACCTCTCACAATAAATAGCATCATTTAACTTTGAGGGGATAACATATCCTTTATTTTTATTAGAAGAACTTTGTAAAACTATTCCACACCCCAAGCAAACTCTACTCATAATAAGTTCCTTTCTTAAACAAACCGCGTCTTGCAAAATAATGAAAAAGATGACGTTCAATCATCCGATTAAACTTTGTAATCCAATAATCTTGATGACTAATTGGATTTACTAAAATACTTGTAAATCCCATGCGATTCGCACCATAAATATCTGTAAGGAGTTGATCCCCTATACTAGCAACCTCATGTACTTTTAAATGATACAAATTCAAAATTTTAAGATACTTCTTCCTACTAGGCTTATGACTATGAAAAGAAGCATCAACGTTTAAACGTTCTTTAAAAGGTGCAACACGATTTTGGTTACTATTTGATAAAATAATAATCTTAAATTTTAAGCCTTCTAAATAAGCAAACAAATCTTTTAAGGATTTACTAGGAATTGGCTGATTTAAAGGAGCAATAGTATTATTTAGATCAAAAATTAAACATTTAATCCCAGACTTTTTTAAAGCTTTATAATCAATAGCGTACACACTTTTTTGATAAATATCCGGAATAAAATTATCCATGTTCTCACCCAACTTTTATCCATAAACATTATATCACAAATTAAACATTTAGAGTAAAAATGTCTTTTTTTAGAGAATAACGAATAGCATTAAATTAAGGAAGTGTTTTATGTTTTTGTTAAATTTAATTAAAAATTTATTATTTTTTACTGGATCTTATTCTAATAAGGTCTTTCCTGAACCCTTGAGTTTGGAAGAAGAAGAATCTTGTATTCAAGAAATGTTAAAGGGAAATGTTGATGCTCGAAATAAATTAATTGAACATAATTTGCGTTTAGTAGCTCATATTGTAAAAAAATTTGAAACCAAAGAACATAATACAGATGATTTAATAAGTATCGGAACAATTGGCTTAATTAAAGGAGTTGATTCTTATAACAACGAAAAAGCAACTCGTATTACAACATACGTAGCGAGATGTATTGAAAATGAAGTTTTAATGTACTTTCGAAGTAACAAAAAAAACAATAATACTGTAAGTTTAAATGACTCTATAGGATTCGATAAAGATGGGAACGAAATTAATTTAATTGATATGATCAAAGATGGCGGATCAGATATCGCTGATATGCTTCATACTAAAAATAACATTCAATTAGTTGAAAAGTATTTAAAAGAATTAAATCCTCGTGAACGAGAAATCATCAAAAAAAGATATGGCTTAGAATTACAAAAAGAACAAACCCAAAAAGAGATAGCCAAAGAAATGGGAATCTCTAGAAGTTATGTATCAAGAATTGAAAAAAGAGCCCTAACTAAAATGCTAAAAGAATTTATAAAAAGTAAAAACGATAAACTCTAAGTTTTTACTTTTTTAATTCTCTAGCTCTAACCTTTAATGACAAAAAATCATCTTCTTGAATACTTTGGCCATTAGGATAAAAAGAAACCATATAATGAGTATCAGAGAAATTATGAATATCCACTTCCTTCCCACTATTTGCAATAACTGAATCAAAACGACAACCACTAATAAACATAGCATCATCGCTTTGTCCAACAAAAGGCCCCATTACATTAGCATCTGGTAATAAAGAAGAAGACACTGTACAATTAATGATTTCAATAGCCCCTGGCATAAAATGCTTGCTAACTTCATCTGAAACAAATCCACGCTTTCCCAAGATAGTTCCAGCAGTGTTACACTTTCCAGCATGTAAACCAATAACATCTTGAAATTGCAAGTGACTAATTTTCAAATCACTTGTCGGATGAATAGATGAAATAAAACCATGAGTTCGATTAAAGCTTTGAATTTTAATATGACGTAATCGATGATTGTTTCCTAAAAT